>NZ_JBVPVA010000324.1:0-9852 GCF_055612215.1 Actinomycetospora sp.
CTGTGCGCGACGCACACGAAGGACGGGCCGGCGCTCGACCCTGTAGGAACCAGCGCGTCGCACACACACCGCGCCGGACCCGTGGTTCGACCCCGTCGAAACCAGCGCGCCGCACACACACAGCAAGGTCGTCGCCCTCCCCGCCGCGGCCTCACCGAGTGGACGCCCACGGCTGCGCCCGGAACCCCTGAGGTCCACTCCGGGCGCGGCCGGCGGTCCTCGCGGCCTCGGAGCTCACTCGGCTGAGACCGGCCGCCCGGCCGCGGCGCGACCGCGGGGCGTTCGCGAACACGATGTGTGCGCCGCGCGTCGGTTCCCCCAGAACCGTGCCCGACCACCAGCAGAGTGTGTGCGCCGCGCGTCGCTTTCCCCAGAACCGTGCCCCGCTGCCGGCAGAGTATGTGCGCCGCGCGTCGACGCCCTGCACCGCCCGCGCCCCGCGATTCCGCCGAAGCGGACCCGGCCGGCGTCGTCGATCTCTACCGTCGCTCCCGTGGGTGAGGTCGACACCGAGAAGCGGGCCGCGCTCGACCGCGCGGAGAACGCCGAGTTCGCACAGGGCGTCCTGGACCGGTTGCTGCCGGTCGTCGGGGAGTTCCTGCGGGCCGACGCGACGAAGCTCGGGCTGGACCACTCGATGCTCGCCGTGCTGGACGTCCTCGGGATCGTCTCCCCGCTCTCGGTCGCGGCACTGGCGGGACGGTGCTCCCTGAGCCACGCCGCGACGGCCCGGGCCGTGGGCCGGCTCGTCGACCAGGGGTACGCCGAGCGGGTCACCGACGAGGGGGACGGTCGCAGCCGCTGGTGGGTGGGGCGCGCCGCCCGGGGCGACGAGACCCTCGCCGCCGGCCGCGCCGACCTGCGTCGGGACCTCGAACGCCTGGCGGCCCAGCTCCCGCGAGCGGACCGCCTCGCGGTGCTGCGGGCGCTTCCGCTGATCGACGGCGTCGTCGCCCGGCACGCCCGGGCCCGGCGGGAGTCCGCCTGGCGCGAGACGCAGTACCGACGGTGGCGGGAGCGGCAGCGCGACTGGTGGTGACATGTCGAGCCGACACACCGTGATGCACGTGTGTCTTGTGGAGACACGCCGAACGACACGCCGATACCACCCGCTTGGGTGCACGCCGACACGCTGAGCGGACACGCCTACGCTGGCACTCGCCATGGCCGATCCGAGCACCTACCGCCCCGCGCCGGGAACCATCCCGGAGGCGCCGGGCGTCTACCGGTTCTCCGACGCGAGCGGCCGCGTGATCTACGTCGGCAAGGCCAAGAGCCTGCGCTCGCGGCTCAACTCCTACTTCGCGGATCTCTCGGGGCTCCACCCGCGCACGCGGCGCATGGTCACCAGTGCGGCGGCCGTCCAGTGGACCGTGGTGGGCACCGAGGTCGAGGCGCTCCAGCTCGAGTACAACTGGATCAAGGAGTACGACCCCCAGTTCAACGTCCGCTACCGCGACGACAAGACCTATCCGGTGCTCGCGGTGACCCTCAACGAGGAGTACCCGCAGCTCAAGGTCTACCGCGGTCCCCGTCGCAAGGGCGTGCGCTACTTCGGCCCGTACGCCCACGCCTGGGCCATCCGCGAGACGCTCAAGCTGCTGACCCGCGTGTTCCCGGCCCGGGTGTGCTCCCCGGGGGTGTTCAAGCGTCACGGCCAGATCGGCCGGCCGTGCATGTTCGGCTACATCGGCAAGTGCTCGGCCCCGTGCGTCGGGCGGGTGAGCGCCGAGGAGCACCGCGCGATCGTCCTGGACTTCTGCGACTTCCTCGCGGGCCACACCGACCAGCTGATCGGCCGCATCGAGAAGGACATGCAGGCCGCGGCCGCGGACATGGACTTCGAGCGGGCCGCGCGGCTGCGCGACGACGCCGGGGCGCTCAAGCGGGTCGTCGAGAAGCAGGCGGTCGTCCTCGGGGACGGGACCGACGCCGACGTCGTCGCCTTCGCCCTGGACCCCCTCGAGGCCGCCGTGCAGGTCTTCCACGTGCGCGGCGGGCGGGTGCGCGGCCAGCGCGGCTGGGTCGTCGAGCGCGGCGAGGAGGACGGCCTGGAGGACCTGGTCGGGCAGTTCCTCTCGCAGTTCTACGGCGAGCAGGCCGCGCTGGCGGGCTCGGCCGACGACGCCGTGCAGCCCGTCCCGCGCGAGGTGCTGGTGCCCGCGATGCCCGAGGACCACGCGGCCCTCACGCAGTGGCTCTCCGAGCTGCGCGGGAGCCGGGTGAGCCTGCGGGTGGCCCAGCGCGGCGACAAGCGCACCCTCGCCGAGACCGTCGAGCGCAACGCCAAGGAGGCGCTCACCCAGCACAAGCTCAAGCGCGCCGGGGACCTCACCGCCCGCAGCGCGGCACTCGAGGAGATCCAGGAGTACCTCGAGCTGGACTCCGCGCCGCTGCGCATCGAGTGCACCGACGTCAGCCACGTCCAGGGCTCCGACGTCGTGGCGAGCCTCGTGGTGTTCGAGGACGGCCTGCCCAAGAAGTCGGATTACCGGCGGTTCGCCATCCGGGGCGGCGCGGAGGGCGGCGACGTCGCGGCGATCGCCGAGGTCGTGCGCCGCCGCTTCGCCCGCTACCTGCGCGAGACGGCGGACGATCACGCCCACGACCCGACGTCGACCTCCTGCTCGGGTGAGACGGCCGACGGTGCGCCCGCGAGCGGTGAGATCGACCCGGCGCAGATCGACGGCCCGTTGCCCGGCATCGACCCGACGACGGGACGCCCGCGCAAGTTCGCCTACGCGCCCAACCTGCTCGTCGTCGACGGCGGCGCCCCGCAGGTCGCGGCGGCCCAGGAGGTGCTCTCCGAGCTGGGGATCACCGACGTCGCGGTGTGCGGCCTGGCGAAGCGGCTCGAGGAGGTGTGGCTGCCCGGCGAGGACGCCCCGGCGATCCTCCCGCGCGCCTCCGAGGCGCTCTACCTGCTGCAGCGGGTGCGCGACGAGGCCCACCGCTTCGCCATCACCTACCACCGCCAGAAGCGCTCGACGCGGATGACGGCCTCGGCGCTCGACCACGTCCCCGGGCTCGGCGAGACCCGCCGGACGGCGCTGCTCAAGCACTTCGGGTCGGTGCGCAAGCTGCGGGCGGCGTCGGTCGAGCAGATCACCGAGGTGCCCGGCGTGGGCCGGCGGACGGCCGAGGCGGTGCTGGCGGCGCTCAACGACGACGACGGCGGAGCAGGGACCACACAGCCGGGCACGACCACGGGGGAGGCGTCGTGAGGCGGGAGAGACGGACGTGAGCACGGCGGACACGCCCGACGGGGGCGTCGAGGTCGCGATCGTCACCGGGGTCAGCGGGGCGGGACGCAGCACCGCGGCGAAGGTGCTCGAGGACCTCGGCTGGTTCGTCGTGGACAACCTGCCGCCGGAGCTGCTCGAGACCGTCGTCGACCTCGGCGCGCGGTCGAAGGGTCAGGTCACGCGCATCGCGGTCGTCATGGACGTGCGCAGCCGCGCGTTCACCGCCGACCTGGGCGCGGCGATCAAGGAGCTCGACACCCGCGGCGCGCGGCCGCGGGTGGTGTTCCTCGACGCCGACGACGCCGTGCTCATCCGCCGCTTCGAGGCGAACCGCCGGTCCCACCCACTGCAGGGCGATGGGAGGCTCGTCGACGGCATCGACGCCGAGCGGGAGCTGCTCGCCCCGCTGCGCGACGTCGCCGACCTCGTCGTCGACACGTCGAACCGCTCGGTCCACGAGCTGCGCAAGGCGATCGAGGACGCGTTCGCGGTCAGCGCGGCCGAGGTGGGCTCGAGCGTCACGGTGCTCTCGTTCGGCTACAAGCACGGGCTGCCCGCCGACGCGGACCTCGTCGTCGACGTGCGCTTCCTGCCCAACCCGCACTGGATCCCCGAGCTGCGCGAGCACGACGGCCGCGAGGCGGTGGTCAGCGACTACGTGCTCTCCCAGGAGGGCGCCGAGGAGTTCCTCGAGGCCTATCTCGCGCTGCTGCGCCTGGTCGGGGTGGGGTACCGCCGCGAGGGCAAGCGCTACCTCACCGTCGCCGTCGGGTGCACCGGGGGCAAGCACCGCAGCGTCGCGATCGCCGAGGAGCTGGCCCGCCGGATGACCGGCGAGGACGGGGTGCGGGTGACCGTCACGCACCGGGACGTGGGGCGCGAGTGAGCCCGCCGACCAACGGCCACGGCGCCGCCCACGACAACCCGGACGCGCCCGGCGCGGCGTTCAAGGCCACCGCGCTCGGCGGCGGCCACGGCCTGCACGCGACGCTGCGGGCGCTGCGCCGGCTCACCGACGACGTCACCGCGGTGGTGACCGTCGGCGACGACGGCGGGTCGTCCGGCCGGATCCGCCGCGAGCTGGACATCCTGCCGTGGGGCGACCTGCGGATGGCCCTCGACGCCCTCGCCGAGCGCGACCACGCCGGTCCCACCGACACCGCGACGTGGCGGCGGGTCTTCGAGCACCGCCTCGGCGGCACCGGCGCCCTCGCCGGGCACGCCGTCGGGAACCTCGTGCTCGCCGGCCTGCTCGACGTCGTCGACGACCCGGTGGCCGCCCTCGACGAGGCCTGCCGCCTGCTCGGGGTGCGCGGCCGGGTGCTGCCGATGAGCCCGCTGCCGGTCGACATCGAGGCCGACGTGACCGGGCTCGGGATCTCGGCGACGGCGGGGGGCGGCGAGACCGACGGCGACGTCGCGCACCGGATCCGCGGGCAGGTGGCGGTGGCGACGACGCCGGGCCGGGTGCGCCAGGTCCGCCTGGTGCCGCGCCGGCCGAAGGCGTGCCCGCAGGCGGTCGAGGCGATCCGGGCGGCCGACGTCGTCACCCTCGGGCCCGGGTCCTGGTTCACGAGCGTCATGCCGCACCTGCTGGTGCCCGAGCTGTTCACCGCGCTGTGCGAGACCGAGGCCCGGCGGGTGCTGGTGCTCAACCTCGCCCCGCAGCCGGGCGAGACCGCCGGCTTCTCGCCCGAGCAGCACCTCGACGCGCTGGCCGAGCACGCGCCGCGGCTGCGCCTCGACGTCGTGGTCGCCGACCCGGGGGCGACCCCCGAACCGGACCGGCTGCGCCGGGGCGCCGAGGCGTTCGGCGCCGAGATTCTGTTCACCGCCGTCGGCGAGCCCGACGGCGCCCCGCGCCACGACCCCGTGGCCCTGGCCGGGGCACTGCGCGATGCGGCGGGCAGTGCGGCATCGCGCGACCGCGTCCCACCCGACGAGTGGGACGCGCGCGTCGACGAGTGGGGGAGCGGGGTTCGCCGCCGTCTCGGGGCCGGAGACGTGTTCTTCACCCCGACCGACGACGCGCGCCGCTACGACGAGGAGGATCTCCGGTGGCCATGACCGCTGCGGTGAAGGACGAGCTGAGCCGACTCGCCGTCACGAAGACCTGTTGCCGGCGGGCGGAGGTGTCGGCCCTGCTGCGGTTCGGGGGTGGGCTGCACATCGTCAACGGGCGCGTCGTCGTCGAGGCCGAGCTCGACACCGGCAACGCCGCCCGGCGGCTCCGGCGCGAGATCCACGAGCTCTACGGCCACCAGCCCGAGGTGCACGTGCTCTCGCAGGGCAACCTGCGCAAGGGCACGCGGTACGTGGTGCGGGTGGCGGCCGACGGCGACTCGCTCGCCCGCCAGACCGGCCTGCTCGACCCGCGCGGACGCCCGGTGCGCGGGCTGCCGCCGCAGGTGGTCTCGGGCGGGGTGTGCGACGCCGAGGCGGCGTGGCGGGGCGCGTTCCTCGCGCACGGCTCGCTCACCGAGCCGGGCCGCTCCTCGGCGCTGGAGATCACGTGCCCGGGCATGGAGGCCGCGATGGCGCTGGTCGGCGCGGCCCGGCGTCTGGGCGTGGCCGCGAAGGCCCGCGAGGTGCGCGGCGCCGACCGCGTGGTGGTCCGCGACGGCGACGCGATCGGCGCCCTGCTCACGCGGATCGGTGCGCACTCCTCGGTCCTGCAGTGGGAGGAGCGCCGGATGCGCCGCGAGGTCCGCGCGACGGCGAACCGGCTCGCGAACTTCGACGACGCGAACCTGCGCCGCTCGGTGAAGGCCGCGGTCACCGCCTCCGCGCGCGTCAACCGCGCCCTGGAGCTGCTCGGCGACGAGGTCCCCGACCACCTGATCACCGCGGGCCGGCTGCGCGTGCAGCACGAGCAGGCCTCCCTCGAGGAGCTCGGCCAGCTCGCCGACCCACCGATGACCAAGGACGCGGTCGCCGGACGGATCCGCCGCCTGCTCGCCATGGCCGACAAGAAGGCCAAGGACCTGCGCGTCCCCGACACCTCCGCCGCCGTCACCGAGGACATGGAGGAGGAGGAGCTCGTCGAGGTCCCGGCCGGGCGCGCGCACTAGCCGGGGAGCGGTTGCGCACACCACCTCCTCACCGGGTCGGCGCGGGACGTCCGCTTCGTTAGGGTCGCGCTGCCAGCGGGAACGTCGGTGCAGCCCGCAGTGCCGCGGCCCCTCGCCGACACACGAGAGACAGGACAACGCCCTGTGACCATCAAGATCGGGATCAACGGCTTCGGGCGGATCGGCCGCAACGTGTTCCGCGCCCTGGAGAAGCAGCGTTCGGAGGGCACGGCCGACATCGAGGTGCTGGCCGTCAACGACATCACCGACAACGCGACCCTGGCGCACCTGCTGCGCTACGACTCGGTCCTCGGGCGCTTCGACGGCACCGTCGAGGCCACCGGCGACGAGCTGGTCGTCAACGGCAAGCACATCAAGGCCCTCGAGGAGCGCGACCCGGCGAACCTGCCCTGGGGCCACCTCGGCGTCGACGTCGTGATCGAGTCCTCGGGCCTGTTCACCGACGCCGACTCGGCCGGGAAGCACCTCAAGGCCGGCGCCAAGAAGGTCGTCATCTCCGCCCCCGCCAAGGGCGAGGACCTCACCGTCGTCATGGGCATCAACGACTCGAGCTACGACGGCAGCCAGAACATCCTCTCCAACGCCTCCTGCACCACCAACTGCGTGGCGCCGATGGCGAAGGTGCTGCACGACGCGTTCGGCCTGCAGACCGGGTTCATGACCACGGTCCACGCCTACACCGGCGACCAGCGCGTCCACGACGCCCCGCACAAGGACCTCCGCCGGGCCCGCGCGGCCGCGGTCAACATCATCCCGACGACGACGGGTGCGGCCCAGGCGACCGCGCTCGCGCTGCCGGCGCTGGAGGGCAAGCTCAACGGCGTCGCGATGCGCGTCCCGGTACCCGACGGCTCGGTCACCGACCTCACCGCGACCCTCGACCAGGAGGTCACGGTCGAGCAGGTCAACGAGGCGTTCAAGAAGGCCGCCGAGGGCGAGCTCAAGGGCGTGCTGGTCTACACCGAGGACCCGATCGTCTCCTCCGACATCGTCGGCCAGCCCGCGTCGTGCACCTTCGACTCCGGGATGACGAAGGTGCTCAACGGCAACACCGTGAAGATCATCGGCTGGTACGACAACGAGTGGGGCTACTCCAACCGCGTCGTGGACCTCACCACGCTGGTGGGTTCGAAGCTCTGATGAAGACCCTCGATGACCTGATCGCCGAGGGGGTCGCGGACCGCTTCGTCCTGCTGCGGACGGACTTCAACGTCCCCATGGACGGCTTCACCATCACCGACGACGGCCGGATCCGGGCCGCGCTCCCGACGATCACCCGGCTCGCCGCGGCGGGCGCGAAGGTGCTCGTCATGGCGCACCTGGGGCGTCCCAAGGAGACGCACCCGCTGGGGCGCGACCCGGTGATGACCCTCACCGCCGTCGCCGGACGCCTCGGCCAGCTGCTCGACCAGCGGGTCCAGCTGGCGAAGGACGTCGTCGGCGACTCCGCGCACGACATCGCCGCGGGCCTCGAGTCGGGCGGGGTGGCACTGCTGGCCAACGTGCGGTGCGAGCCGCGCGAGACCGGCACGGCGTCGGAGCGGGATGCCCTGGCGACCGAGCTCGCCGAGCTCGTCCCCGGCGGCGCCTTCGTGTCCGACGGCTTCGGCGTGGTGCACCGCGAGCAGGCCTCGGTGTACGAGATCGCGCGCAAGCTCCCGGCCTACGGCGGCGACCTCGTCGCCCGCGAGACCGAGGTGCTGCGCCGGCTCACCGGCGACCCGGCCCGGCCCTACGTCGTGATCCTCGGCGGGTCGAAGGTCTCCGACAAGCTCGCCGTGCTGACGAACCTGCTGCCGAAGGTCGACACGCTGCTCGTCGGCGGCGCGATGTGCTTCACGTTCCTCGCCGCGCAGGGCCACGACGTGGGCGGCTCCAAGCTGGAGTCCGACCAGGTCGACACCTGTCGTGAGCTGCTGACGAAGTACGCGGACACCCTCGTGCTGCCCAGCGACGTCGTCGTGGCCTCCGAGTTCTCGGCCGACGCGGACACGCGGACGGTCCCGGTGACGGAGATCCCCGACGGCTGGATGGGCCTCGACGTCGGGCCGGAGACGGTCGCGACGTTCGGTGCGCGTCTCGCCGACGCGGCCACGGTCTTCTGGAACGGGCCCATGGGCGTGTTCGAGATGGCGCCGTTCGCGGCGGGCACGACCGGGGTGGCGGAGGCCGTCGCGGACAGCCCGGCGTTCAGCGTGATCGGCGGCGGGGACTCGGCGTCGGCGATCCGCGCGGCGGGTCTCGACGAGGGGCGGTTCGGCCACATCTCCACCGGCGGCGGTGCGTCGTTGGAGTTCCTCGAGGGCAAGGAACTTCCCGGCATCGCCGTTCTCGAGGAGGCCTAGTGGCGCGCAAGCCGCTCATCGCCGGCAACTGGAAGATGAACCTGAACCACCTCGAGGCCATCGGGGTGGTCCAGAAGCTCTACTTCGCGCTGCCGAGCAAGTACTACGACCACGTCGACGTCGGGGTCTGCCCGCCGTTCACCGACCTGCGCAGCGTGCAGACGGTGATCGACGCGGACTCGATGCCGATCTCCTACGGCGGGCAGGACCTCTCACCGGAGGAGTCGGGCCCGTTCACCGGGGACGTCTCCGGGGCGATGCTCGCCAAGCTCGGGTGCGCGTGGGTCATCGTCGGCCACTCGGAGCGACGGACGATCCACGGCGAGGACGACGCCCTGGTCAACCGCAAGGTGTCCGCGGCGCTGGCCCAGGGCCTCACGCCGATCCTCTGCCTCGGCGAGGGGGAGGAGGTCCGGGAGTCGGGGTCGCACGTCCCGCACTGCACGGGCCAGCTCGACGGGGCCCTCGCCGGGCTCTCCGCGGACCAGGTGTCCCGGATCGTCGTCGCCTACGAGCCGGTCTGGGCCATCGGCACCGGGAAGACCGCGACCACCGAGGACGCCCAGGAGGTCTGCCACGCGGTGCGCGAGCGGGTGCGGGAGGTCCACGGGGGCGAGGTGGCCGACGCGGTGCGGATCCTCTACGGGGGCTCGGTGAAGTCGGACAACGTCAAGGACCTCGTCGCGCAGCCCGACGTCGACGGGGCGCTCGTCGGCGGGGCGTCGCTGGACCCCGAGGGGTTCGCGGAGCTGTGCGCGCTCGCCGCGGGGGGCCCGCTGTAGGGGCTGGCCGCCGAGCAGGTGCGCGGGATCGTCGTCGCCTACGAGCCGGTCTGGGCGATCGGCACCGGCGAGGTCGCCACCCCGGAAGATGCGCAGGAGGTCTGCGGGGCGCTGCGGTCGCGGCTCGCCCAGCGTTTCGGCCCCGAGACGGCCGAGGCGGTCCGTATCCTGTACGGCGGGTCGGTGAAGGCCGCGAACACGGCCGGGATCATGGCCGGGCCGGACATCGACGGTGCGCTGGTCGGCGGCGCGAGCCTGGACGCCGACGAGTTCGCGCAGATCTGTCGGATCGCCGCCGACGTGGGCTGAGGCCCCCGGCGGCCGTGGGGGAAGCGGGGACCGGTTGCTGGAACGGGTGCTGGGCCGGCTGCCCGCGGCCGTCCGCTCC
>NZ_JBVPVA010000393.1:0-3858 GCF_055612215.1 Actinomycetospora sp.
AGCTGTGAAGTCCACCGTCGAGCACCTGTCGCCGACGCGCGTCCGTCTCGCGATCGAGGTGCCGTTCGACGAGCTCAAGCCGACCTTCGACCAGGCGTACAAGAAGATCGCCCAGCAGGTCCGCATCCCCGGGTTCCGCCCCGGGAAGGCTCCCGCCCGCATCATCGACCAGCGGATCGGCCGCGGGGTCGTGATCCAGGAGGTCGTCGAGACCGCCATCCCGGAGAAGTACGGCGAGGCGGTCACCGAGGCCCAGGTCACGCCGCTCGGTCAGCCGGACATCGACCCGGGCTCGCTGCGGATCGACGACGGCGAGCAGATCGCCTTCGTCGCCGAGGTCGACGTCCGCCCCGAGATCACGCTGCCCGACTACTCGTCGATCTCCGTGTCGGTGGACTCCGCCGAGGTGACCGACGAGGACGTCGAGGACCAGCTCACCGGGCTGCAGGCGCGCTTCGGCACGCTCACCGGGGTGCAGCGTCCCGCGGCGAAGGACGACTTCGTCGTGATCGACCTGTCGGCCACCGTCAACGGCGAGGCCGTCGAGGAGGCGCAGACCACCGGGATGAGCCACCAGGTCGGCTCCGGCCAGCTCATCGAGGGGCTCGACGAGGCCCTCGAGGGGATGTCGGCGGGGGAGACCAAGCAGTTCACCACCACGCTCGTCGCGGGCGACCACGCCGGCGAGCAGGCCGAGGTCACGGTGACCGTGCAGACGGTCAAGGAGCGCCAGCTCCCCGAGGCCGACGACGAGTTCGCCCAGCTGGCGAGCGAGTTCGACACGCTCGACGAGCTGAAGGCCGACCTGCGCGAGCGCCACGGCCGCGTCAAGAAGATGGAGCAGGCCGGCCAGGCGCGCGACAAGGTGCTCGAGGCGCTGCTCGAGGCGGCCGACGTCCCGGTGCCCGAGTCGGTCGTCGCGCAGGAGGTCGAGGTGCGCGCCCACGAGGCCGTGCACGAGTTCGACCACGACGAGGACCGGCTGACGCAGTACGTCGAGTCGCAGGGCCAGACCCGCGAGGAGTTCGACACCGAGCTGCGCACCAACGCCGAGCAGGCGGTGAAGACCCAGCTGCTCCTGGACGAGATCGCCGAGAAGAGCGAGGTCCAGGTCGACCAGCAGGAGCTGATGGAGCGCATCTTCATGCAGGCGCAGCGCTTCGGGATCAGCCCCGAGGAGTACATCCAGCAGGCGCAGCAGGCCAACCAGCTCGGCGCCATCTTCGCCGACGTCCGCCGCGGCAAGGCGCTCGCCACGGTCGTCCAGGCCGCCACCATCACCGGCCCGGACGGCGACGAGGTCGACCTCTCGGAGCTGTTCGGTCCGGCCGCGCCGGAGGACGGCGAGGACGCCGCCGAGGTGGCCGACGAGACCGCCACGGCGGCGTCGGGGTCCGACCAGGACGAGGACGCGGTGGTGGTGGAGGGGGCCGACGCCGCCGCGGGCCCGACCGACGAGGCCACCGAGGTCGCCGACGCCGACACCGCGGCAAGCGCCTCGTCCGGCCCACAGGCCTGACCGGACCGCCCCGTCGCGGGGATCGGTGAGCCGAGAGCGAACACGGGCGGTCGCGGGGCATTCCGACGCTCCGTGGTCGTTAGTGTCGGTGTCAGCCGACGCGGGCACCGCGTGACCCGGGCACCGGGTCGTCGCCGGCCCGGCGTCCACACCGACGTCAGCAACCCCACTCGAGGAAAGCAGGGACAGGTGAGCCAGCACCTCTCCGACCCGTCCGGGGCGGTCATGCGTTCCGCCGGCGGGTCGATGACGCTCAACGACTCGGTCTACGAGCGCCTTCTCCGCGAACGGATCATCGTTCTCGGCCAGGAGGTCAACGACTCGATCGCGAACCAGATCTCCGCGCAGCTCCTCCTGCTCTCCGCGGAGGACCCCACCAGCGACATCACGCTGTACATCAACTCGCCCGGCGGCTCGGTCTCGGCCGGCATGGCGATCTACGACACCATGCAGTGGATCGAGCCCGACGTCTCGACGGTGGCCATGGGCCTCGCCGCGTCGATGGGCCAGTTCCTGCTCTCGGCGGGGACGCGGGGCAAGCGCCTCGCCCTGCCGCACGCGCAGATCATGATGCACCAGCCCTCCGGTGGCCTGGGCGGCACGGAAACCGACATCACCATCCGCGCGGAGTCGCTGCGCAAGCTCAAGCGCCAGCTCGCCGAGCTGATCGCGGAGCACACCGGGCAGACGTTCGAGCAGATCACCGAGGACTCCGACCGCGACCGGTGGTTCGACCCGTACGAGGCCCTCGAGTACGGCTTCATCGACCACGTCGTGGCCCGCTCGACCGAGTCCCGGGCCAACGGCAACGGCAACGGCACGAGTGCCTGAGGAGACCGCGATGAGTGAGCTCTACCAGCCCGGTGGTCACGCCGGGGCCAGTCCCGAGGCGCGGTACATCCTGCCGTCGTTCGTCGAGCGGACGAGCTACGGCGTCAAGGAGTCCAACCCCTACAACAAGCTCTTCGAGGAACGCATCATCTTCCTCGGGGTGCAGATCGACGACGCGTCGGCGAACGACGTCATGGCGCAGTTGCTGTTCCTGGAGTCCAACGACCCGGACCGCGACATCACCATGTACATCAACTCGCCCGGTGGCTCCTTCACCGCGCTCATGGCGATCTACGACACGATGCAGTACGTCCGGCCCGACATCGCGACGGTCTGCCTCGGGCAGGCCGCGTCGGCCGCCGCGGTCGTGCTCGCCGCGGGTGCGCCGGGCAAGCGTCTGGCCGTGCCGAACGCCCGCGTGATGATCCACCAGCCGGCCACCGAGGGCTTCTACGGTCAGGCCTCCGACCTGGAGATCCAGGCCAACGAGATCACCCGCATGCGGCGGCTGCTCGAGTCCACCCTGGCGAACCACTCGCACCGCACGCCGGAGCAGGTGCGCCAGGACATCGAGCGCGACAAGATCCTCACGGCGGACGAGGCCAAGGAGTACGGCCTCATCGACGACGTCGTGGCGAGCCGGAAGCTCTCGGCCAACCGCTGAGCGGTGGCCCGGCGCGGTGGGCGGTGCACGACGACCGCCCACCGCGTCGCCCGGCCGGGGCGGCGCGTCGCCGACCGCACCGGGCACGCGACCAGCAGGATCACCGCTCTCCTGGAACTCCCGTGGTGACGGGGTCGACGGGTACGGTCAATCACGACAGCGCGCACCGTCCGGGTGCGCCGGATGGGACACGGGGTCTGCTGCGATGGCACGCATCGGTGACGGCGGGGACCTGCTGAAGTGCTCCTTCTGCGGGAAGAGCCAGAAGCAGGTCAAGAAGCTCATCGCCGGGCCAGGTGTGTACATCTGCGACGAGTGCATCGACCTGTGCAACGAGATCATCGAGGAGGAGCTCGCCGAGGCCGGTGAGGTCAAGCTCGACGAGCTGCCGAAGCCGACCGAGATCCACGAGTTCCTCGACCAGTACGTCATCGGTCAGGACGACACCAAGAAGACCCTCTCCGTCGCCGTCTACAACCACTACAAGCGGGTGCAGGCGGGGGAGAAGAACCGCGAGAACTCCCGCGCGGACGACGTCGTCGAGCTGGCGAAGTCGAACATCCTCATGCTCGGCCCCACCGGCTGCGGCAAGACCTACCTCGCGCAGACCCTCGCGAAGCTGCTCAACGTCCCCTTCGCGATCGCGGACGCCACGGCGCTCACCGAGGCCGGCTACGTCGGCGAGGACGTCGAGAACATCCTGCTGAAGCTGATCCAGGCGGCGGACTACGACGTCAAGCGCGCCGAGACCGGCATCATCTACATCGACGAGGTCGACAAGATCGCGCGGAAGTCGGAGAACCCGTCGATCACGCGCGACGTCTCCGGCGAGGGCGTCCAGCAG
>NZ_JBVPVA010000411.1:0-4220 GCF_055612215.1 Actinomycetospora sp.
CTTCTCCACGATCGGGGAGACCGGCGGGGGCGCCGCGGTGCCGCCCTGGGCGCCGATCGTGATCGGCGCCCTGGCGCTCGTGGTGTTCGTGCTGCGCCAGCTCGCCCTGCAGAAGCGCGACGCCGCCCTGCTCGACCTGCGGCCGTTCACCCACCGGCAGTTCGTGGTGGCGCTGATCCTGTTCGCCCTGCTGTTCATGTCGCTGTTGGGCGCGGCGGCCATCCTGCTGCCGTTGTTCCTCCAGACGGTGCTCGGCGAGGACACGTTCTGGACGGGTCTCGCCGTGCTCCCCGGCGGCCTGGTGCTCGGTCTGCTCGGACGTCCGGTCGGGGCGATCTACGACCGCGTCGGTGCCCGCCCGCTGGTGATCCCCGGCGCGATCATGATGGCCGTGGCCCTGTGGCTGTTCACCCTGCTCGGGGCGGGTTCACCGCTGGGCGCGGTCGTCGGGATCCACGTCGTCCTCATGGCCGGGCTGGGCCTGATGATGACGCCGCTGATGACCGAGGGGCTCTCGTCGCTGCCCGGTCCGCTGTACTCCCACGGCTCCGCGATCCTCGCGACACTGCAGCAGGTCGCGGGCGCGTTCGGCACGGCCGCCTTCGTGACGATCTCCGCGATCGCGTCGACGACGCTGGGTGCCACCCCCGACGCGCAGGGGCTGCGGGTCGGGTTCATGGCCGCCGGCGTCGTCGGGGTGCTCGCGGTGATCGTGTCGCTGTTCATGGGCGGGCGGTCCACGGCCACCGCGGAGGAACCGGCCGAGGTGGAGGCGCCGACACCCGATGCGACGACCGCGACCGGTCCGAGGTCGGGCGAGCCGGCCACGCCCACCGACGACGCGCGGTCCGAGGCCACCCCGGTGGCCGGTGACGAGCGGTCGGCCGGCGAGCGGACCGGCGATGAGCGGGCCGACACGGCGCCGATCCCGGTCGTGGGCACCGCCAAGCGACCCGACGTGTCACGGCCCGGGGTCCGGGTGCACGGGCACGTCGATCTCGCGGGGCCGGGCGAGGCCGTGATCACGCTGGTCGACGAGCACGGCGGCCAGCACGGCCGGACCGGCACCCGGGCGGGGCACTACGAGCTGGACCTGCCGACGCCCGGTGCCTGGCTGCTCGTGGTCAGCGCGCCCGGGCACGCGCCGCACGCGGAGCGGCTCGTCGCTCCGGGGACCGCCCCGGAGCTCACCCACCACGTGGCGCTGCCGGCCTCGGCGACGCCGGCCGACCGGTCGAGCACGCCCCGCGAGCCGCAGCCCGCGGCCGGGTCCTGAGCGACGGGCGGACCGGCCGACCCCGTCGGTCGCGCGAGCCCCGCCGGGCCCGCGAGGGGAACCTTCAGCCGCTATATGCGGCCGAAGGTACCCATCGCGCGGGCCTGATCGGGGTTGCTCAAGCCGTCCCGAGGGGCTCGAGGCGCTCGGCGCGGGGGTCGGGCGCGGACACCCGCAGCTTGTCGGCCTCCTCGTCGGTGTCGACGGACTGCGAGCGCCGCTCGGCCTCGACCCGCTCGACGTAGGTGCGGGCCTCCCGGTCGCGGGTCTCCCGGTCCCAGCCGAGCAGGGTCGCCATCTGGTCCGCGGCCGACTCGGCGCAGTCGGCGCCGCGGTGCGCGTACTCGATGGAGATGCGCGTCCGCCGGGTCAGCACGTCGTCTAGGTGCAGCGCGCCCTCGTAGGCGACCGCGTAGGCGATCTCGACCTTGAGGTAGTCCGGCGCCCCCGGCACCGGCTCCAGCAGCGTCCGGTCGTCCTCGCTCATGGCCAGCAGGCCGTGCAGGAGCGAGCCGTACCGGTCGAGCAGGTGCCGGATACGGTGCGGGTGCAGGCCGTAGCGCCGCCCGAGGTGCTCCGACTGGTTGATCAGCGCGAAGTACCCGTCGGCCCCGATGAGCGGGACGCGGTCGGTGATCGACGGCGCCACGCGGGCGGGGATGTCCTCCGCCGCCGCGTCGAGGGCGTCCTTGGCCATGACGCGGTAGGTCGTGTACTTGCCGCCGGCGATCGACACCATGCCCGGCATCACCCGCGACACCGCGTGCTCCCGGGAGAGCTTCGAGGTCTCCTCGCTCTCCCCGGCCAGCAGCGGCCGCAGGCCGGCGTAGACGCCCTCGATGTCGTCGTGGCTCAGCGGCGTGACGAGCACCTTGTTGATGTGCTCGAGCAGGTAGTCGAGGTCCTGTCGGGTGGCCGCCGGGTGCGCCAGGTCGAGGCGCCAGTCGGTGTCGGTGGTCCCGACGATCCAGTGGTTGCGCCACGGGATCACGAACAGCACCGACTTCTCGGTCCGCAGGATCATGCCGACGTCGGAGGGGATCTTGTCGCGGGCGACGAGGAAGTGCACGCCCTTCGACGCCTGGACGTGGAACCGGCCGCGGGTGCCGGCGGCGTGCTGCATCTGGTCGGTCCAGACCCCGGTGCAGTTGATGACGACGTGGGCCCGGACCTCGGTCTCGCGGCCCGTCTCGACGTCCCGCACGCGCACCCCGGCCACCCGGTCGACCTCGTGGAGGAAGTCGACGACCTGGGTCGACGTCCGCACCACGGCGCCGTACTGGGCGGCGGTCCGGCCCACCATCATCGTGTGGCGGGCGTCGTCCGCCTGCGCGTCGTAGTAGCGCACGGCCCCGACGAGCGCGTCGCGCCGGAGCGCGGGCGCCATGCGCAGCGCCCCGGAGCGCGTGAGCTGCTTCTGCTTGGGCAGCGAGCTCTTGCCGCCCATCGTGTCGTAGAGGGTGATCCCGGCGGTGACGTACGGCCGCTCCCACGCGTGGTGGGTCAGCGGGTAGAGGAACGCCACCGGCTTGATCAGGTGCGGGGCGAGGCGCGTCATGTTGAGCTCGCGCTCGTACAGGGCCTCGCGGACCAGCCCGAAGTCGAGCTGCTCGAGGTAGCGCAGCCCGCCGTGGAAGAGCTTCGAGGACCGGCTCGAGGTCCCGGCGGCGAGGTCCCGGGCCTCGACGAGCGCCACGGTCAGCCCGCGGGTCGCCGCGTCGAGCGCGGCGCCCACGCCGACGACCCCGCCGCCGACGACCACCACGTCGAACCGCTCGGAGGACAGCCGCTCCCAGGCGGCCTCGCGCTCGGCCGGGCCGAGCCGCGAGGGCTCCGCCGCGGCGTCGAGCTCGTCGGCCTCCGAGGCGCGGCCCGTGTGCTGCTGTGCCGATTCGTGCTCGGGTGACTTCGCGGCCACTGGCGAACCTCCTCGTGGGATGTGTGTCGGCGTCGCCGTCCGCACCGGTGCGCATCGACGAGGACCCGTGCGACCTGGGAGGACTTGGCCCCGACCGTACCCGCGGTCCGACGTGCGCGTTCCCGGCGTCCGACGGTGTCGCATACCCGTCCCGGCCGTGCGCGTCCAGGCGAACGGTCCATGGACAGGTGTGAACCACACGACTTAATGTCGGAGCGCTCGTCGGCGCGGACCGAGCCGTCCCGAGGGCTCCACGACCTGGAGGGCGCGGGCATGACGGCGACGCTGAGCGGCGGCGAGATCATCCTCTGGGAGTTCATCGGGACGGCCATCCTGATCCTCTTCGGGACGGGCGTGGTCGCGACCGTGCTCCTCCCCCGCACCAACTCCGACGGCGACACCGCGTCGTGGGTGCTCATCACGATCGGCTGGGGCGTCGCGGTCTTCGCGGGCGCCAGCATCGCCAACGCCACCAGCGGTCACATCAACCCCGCGGTGACGATCGGCCTCGCCATCGCGGGGAAGACGCCGTGGTCGGAGGTGCCCTTCTACCTGATCGGGCAGTTCCTCGGCGCGTTCGTCGGCGCGGTCCTCACGTGGCTGGTCTACAAGCTGCAGTTCGACCACAACGAGGACAACTCGGGGACGCTCAACATCTTCTCGACCAACCCACCCATCCGGAACGTGGTGTGGAACTTCGTCACGGAGATGATCGCGTCCTTCGTGCTCCTGCTGTTCCTGCTCGAGGGGCCGTACAAGTCGCCGGCCAACTACGCCGCGGTCTCCGTGCTCGTCCTCGGCATCGGCGCCTCGCTCGGTGGGCCGACCGGCTACGCCATCAACCCCGCCCGCGACCTGGGCCCCCGCATCGCCTACGCCGTCCTGCCGATCAAGGGCAAGGGCAGGCCCGAGTGGGGCTACGCGTGGGTCCCGGTCGTCGCGCCACTGGTCGGCGGCGCGCTCGCGGCCCTGCTGTCCCTCGTGCTGCCTGCCACGATCTGACAGGATCGGCCTCCCCCGGCCCCT
>NZ_JBVPVA010000502.1:0-2796 GCF_055612215.1 Actinomycetospora sp.
CTGCTGGTGTTCATGCTCTGGCACGGCATCTTCGTCGAGCAGCGCATCCACCCGGCGATCCCGGAGCCGCAGTACCCGGTCTACGCCTGAGGGGCGGCGATAGTGCCCGACGCAACGATCGGGCTGTCGACACCCACGCCATCACCTACCGTGGCGGGTTGATCCGAAGCGAGTCACCGCGATGGAAGGACACCCCGGCCCATGGACGTTCTGGGAATCGGCAACGCGATCGTCGACGTGCTCACGCAGACCGACGACGACACCATCACCGCCTTCGACCTGCCGAAGGGGGGCATGACGCTCGTCGACCAGGACCAGGCCGAGGCGCTGTACGCGAAGGCCGGTGAGACGACCGAGCGCTCCGGTGGGAGCGTCGCCAACACGGTCGCGATCGCGGCCGCCCTCGGCGGGGACACGGGCTACATCGGCAAGGTCCACGACGACCAGCTGGGCACGTCCTTCACGAACTCGATCCGCAGCCACGGCGTGAGCTTCCGCACCCCGGCGCTGACCGAGGGCCCGTCCACTGCCCGCTGCCTGGTGCTGGTGACCCCCGACGGCGAGCGCACGATGGGCACCTACCTGGGTGCCTGCACCGCGCTCGGTCCGTCGGACATCGACCAGGGAGAGGTCGCCGGCTCGTCGGTCGCCCTCATCGAGGGCTACCTGGCCGACACCGAGCAGGCCCGCGCGACCATCGGCAAGATCGTCGACGCCGCGTCCAAGAGCGAGGCCCGGGTCGCGCTGACGCTGTCCGACGCGCTGTGCGTCGAGCGCCACCGCGAGTACTTCCGCGAGCTGGCCCGGGAGAACGTCGAGATCCTCCTGGCCGACGAGGACGAGGTCGCCGCCCTGGTGGGCGACGAGCCGATCGAGTCGCTGCTGCGCGGCAACGGGGGCAACTGCGAGCTCGTCGTCGTCACCCACGGCGCGAAGGGCTCGACGATCTACGCCGAGGGCGGCACCACGCACGAGGTCGAGGCCCGGCCCGCTGACCAGCTCGTCGACACCACCGGCGCGGGCGACGCCTACGCCGGCGGCTTCCTCTACGGCCTGGTGCGCGGGTTCGAGCTGCAGGTGGCCGGGCGGATCGGCTCGGTGGCCGCGTCGCACGTCGTCGCCCAGCTCGGCGCGCAGCCGCCGGAGAACCTCAAGGCCACGGTCGCCCAGGACGTGCCCGAGGCCGGCTGACACCCCCGCAACGCACGAACGGCCGGTCGGTCACCACCACGGGTGACAGACCGGCCCTTCGTCTCTCCAGGTCGACCGCGACATGACGAGAGCCCCCGGACCCGTCGGGTCCGGGGGCTCTCGGTGTCAGGAGCGCGAGGGCGAACTCAGTTGAAGCTGTCGCCGCAGGCGCAGGAGCCCGTCGCGTTCGGGTTGTCGATGGTGAAGCCCTGCTTGTCGATGGTGTCGACGAAGTCGATCGTGGCGCCCTGCACGTACGGCGCGCTCATCCGGTCCACGGCCACCTTCAGGCCGTTGAAGTCGCGGAAGAGGTCGCCGTCGAGGCTGCGGTCGTCGAAGAAGAGCTGGTAACGAAGCCCCGCGCAGCCACCGGGCTGGACGGCGATGCGCAGGTGCATGTCGTCGCGGCCCTCCTGGTCGAGCAGGGCCTTCGCCTTGCTCGACGCGGCATCGCTCAGCTCGACGCCGTGCTCGGCCGTCTCGGTCGTCGGCGCGGTGGGGTTCTCGACGGTCATGGTTCTCCCTGGAGCTCCCGGTGCGGTCCGTGGCGTGCAACCCCGTCGGGCGGCGGGATGTTCCCGCCCGACGCGGCCCGTTGCGCCGGGCCCGGAGCGGTCCCGACGGCGCACGACGCGGCTCGCCTGCGATCTCCATGGTGGCACATCCCGGCCCCGTCATCACGTGGACCGAGCCCGACGTGCGCCACTCCTCACGCCCCGGCGGGATCCGGCGGCGGGGTGCGCCCGCCCGGGACCCGCCAGGACTGCCCGGTGCGGCGCAGCAGCGCGAACACCGCGAGGACCACCAGCCAGGCGACCTGCCAGCCGGTCGACACCACCAGCGCCAGCGGCCCCGTGATCAGGATCAGCATCGACAGGGCGTCGTCCCGGTCGTCCATGGCCTCTCCTCCCCGACACCTCACGGTGGCCCGCGACGCGCCGGATCCCGGTGAGGTGACCGCTCGCCGGTGAGCGCCGCGGGGCCTGCTCGCGGGCCGGGCACCGGGGACGGCGTCCAGCGCGACGGGCATGCGTACGGACCACCACGCTAGCGACCCTCGAGTGGTACCGGGTGCCTTATCCTGGGCGCGTGAACTTCCTGCGCCGCGGCTCCAGCGCCACCTCCGCGTCCGCCTCGACCGACGCCGCCACCGACGCCGCCGAGGAGCAGGAGGTCGTCTCGGTCGGCGCCCGGCGTGCGCAGTCGACCGGCAAGGGCCGCCCGACGCGGTCGCGGCGCGAGGCCGAGGGCCGCCGCCGCGGGCCCGTCGCGCCCGCCCCGAAGACGCAGCGCGAGGCCATGAAGCGCGCGAAGGCGACGCGCGGCGACAAGACCCAGCGCCGCGAGGCCTCGGCGGAGCGCCGCAAGCGCATGATGGCCGGCGACGACCGCGTGCTCCCGGTCCGTGACCGCGGGCCGGTCAAGGCCTTCATCCGGGACTCCGTCGACTCCCGGCGCCACCTCATGGGCCTGTTCATGCCGCTGGCGGTGCTGATCTTCATCACCGTCGTCGTCCCCGTCGCGGGCCTGCAGAACATCGGCAGCCTGCTCTGCCTGTGCATGCTCGCCGCGATGGTCGTCGAGGGCACGCTGCTGGGCCGCCAG
>NZ_JBVPVA010000517.1:0-8367 GCF_055612215.1 Actinomycetospora sp.
GTGACCTCCCCGGTCTCGAGCACGTAGGCCTGGTGGGCGAGCCCGAGCGCCTGCTTGGCGTTCTGCTCCACCAGCAGCACCGTCACGCCCTCCGCGTTGATCTCCTCGATCACCCGGAAGATCTGCGCGATGAACTGCGGCGCCAGGCCCATGGAGGGCTCGTCGAGCAGCAGGAGCCGCGGCCGGGCCATGAGCGCGCGTCCGATCGCGAGCATCTGCTGCTCGCCCCCGCTCAGCGTCCCCCCGACCTGGTGGCGCCGCTCCGCCAGGCGCGGGAAGAGCGTGAAGGCCCGCTCCAGGTCGGCCCCGAACTCGGCCGAGCGGCGGTCCTTGCGCACGAACCCGCCCATGTCGAGGTTCTCCAGCACCGTCATGCCCGGGAAGATCCCCCGGCCCTCCGGCACCTGGCAGATCCCCCGGCGCACGCGCAGGTCGGCCCGGATCTTCGTCAGGTCCTCGCCGTCGAACGTCATGCGCCCGGACTGCGGGGCGAGCAGGCCCGAGACGGTCTTCATCGTCGTGGTCTTCCCGGCGCCGTTGGCCCCGATCAGCGTGACGATCTGGCCCTCCTCGACGGCGAGCGTGATCCCCCGCAGCGCCCGGATGCGCCCGTAGGCGACGTTGAGGCCCTCGAGCTCGAGCAGGCTCACGCGTCTCCCTCCGATCCGGTGTCGTCGGCCCCGGTGCCCAGGTAGGCCGCGATGACGGCCGGGTCCCGGCGCACCGCCTCCGGGGCGCCGTCGGCGATCTTGCGGCCGAAGTCCAGCACGACGAGGCGGTCGGTCACCCCGAGCACCACGCGCATGTCGTGCTCGACGAGCACCACCGTGTACCCGTCGTCGCGGATCTTGAGGATGAGCTCGGAGAGCGCGTCCTTCTCCGTGGCCGAGAACCCGGCGGCCGGCTCGTCGAGGCAGAGCAGCTTGGGCTCCGTCGCGAGCGCCCGGGCGATCTCGAGCCGCCGCTGGTCGCCGTAGGGCAGGGCGGTCGCCTTGTCCGCGGCCCGGTGGGCGATGCCCACGAACTCCAGCAGCGCCATCGCCTTATCGGTCGCCTCCCGTTCCTCGCGGCGGTGGCGCGGGAGCCGCAGCAGCGCCCCGGGCACCGACGTCCGGTGCCGCGCGTCGGCGCCGACGACGACGTTCTCCAGCGCGGTCATCGCCCCGAAGAGCCGGATGTTCTGGAACGTGCGGGCCACCCCGGCACGGATGATGCGGTAGCGCTTCATGCGGGCGAGCGACTCGCCGTCGAGGCGGATGTCCCCGGCGGTCGGCCGGTAGACCCCGGTGACGATGTTGAAGCAGGTCGTCTTCCCCGCCCCGTTGGGTCCGATCAGCCCGAGGATCTCGCCGCGCGTGACGTCGAACGAGACGTCGTCGAGCGCGGTGAGGCCGCCGAACCGGACCGTGAGGCCGTCGACGGCGAGCAGCGTCTCGCCCGGCGCCACCCCGAACTCCCGGCCCGGGGCGACCGTCGCCTGGACGGACGCCTCGTGGGCCGCGCGCTCGGCCTCGTCCATCTGCTCGAGGGACTCCAGGAGCCCCTCGCCCGTGGTCGGCTCGGTCATTCCCCACCTTCCCGCGGAGACGACCCGGCGTGGTCGTCGGGGACGGTCTCGGGCAGCTCGCCCGAGACGCGCGTCGAGGAGGTGAGGCCCGTCGGCGCGACGCCGGTCCCGGCCCCGAACAGCTTCTGGTACGCCTGCCGTCCGTACGCCAGCAGGTGCTGGCGCATCCCGAGGAGCCCCTGCGGGCGGAAGATCATCAGCACGATCAGCGCGACGCCGAAGACGAGGAACCGGTACTCGGGCTCGAACTGGAAGCGGTCGGGGATGTAGGAGACGAGGAAGGCCCCGACGATGACGCCGACCTTGTTGCCCTGCCCGCCGAGGACCACCGCGGCGAGGTAGAGGATCGAGGTGGTGATGTCGAAGCGCTGGTTGTTGACGAAGCCGACCTGCGCGGCGAACAGCGTGCCGGACAGCCCGCCGACCGCGGCACCGATCGCGAACGCCCAGATCTTGAAGCGGTAGGTCGGGACCCCGGTGAGCTCGGCGGCGTCCTCGTCCTCGCGCACCGCGATCCAGGCGCGCCCCACCCGCGAGCGCTCCAGGTTCCCCATGAGGAACAGCACGATGATGATGATCGTGACGGCGAGCCAGTAGAAGCCCTGCGCGTCGGTCTGGGTGAACAACGGCGTGCCGTCGGGGTAGGTCCCGCCCGGGCGCGCGATGTTCTGGAAGCCCCGGTTGCCGCGCAGCGGGTCGACGTTGTCCGCCAGCAGCCGGACGATCTCCCCGAAGCCGAGCGTGACGATCGCGAGGTAGTCGCCGCGCAGCCGCAGGGTCGGCGTGCCGAGGATGACGCCCGAGACCATCGTGATGGCCATGGCGATCGGCACGATGACGAGCCACGGGACGCGCACGCCGAGATCGGAGTCGGGCGAGGAGAGCAGCGCCGCGACGTAGGCGCCGATCGCGAAGAAGCCGACGTAGCCCAGGTCGAGCAGGCCCGCCTGCCCGATGACGACGTTCAGCCCGATCGCGATCAGCGCGAACACCGCGGCGTTGAAGAGCGCGATCGAGAAGTCCGTCGCCGGCTCGGTCGTGATGATCGGCGGGTTGATGACCGGCAGGAAGTAGATCAGGACGACGACGGGGACCAGCAGGCCCCACTGCTCGGGCCGGCTGCGGGCGTTCCACCAGCGGGACGCCTCGCCCCACCGTGAGCGGGCCGTCGGGCGGGAGGGTCCCGACGACGGGTCGGGGCGGGTCCCGTCCGCGGTCGGGGCATCCGTGGTGGTCATACGCGGGCCTTCCCCAGCGACTCGCCGAGGATCCCGGTGGGCCGCAACATCAGCACGCCGACGAGGAGCACGAACGCGACGACGTCACGCCAGTCCCCGCCGAACAGCGACTGCCCGTAGTTCTCGACGATCCCCAGGATGAGGCCACCGACCAGCGCCCCGCGCAGGTTCCCGATGCCACCGAGCACCGCCGCGGCGAACGCCTTGATCCCCAGCAGGAAGCCGCCGTTGAAGACCGCACCCTGCGGGATGGTCATCAGGTAGAACAGGGCGGCCGCGCCGGCGAGCAGGCCGCCGAGCAGGAACGTGATGACGATGACGCGCTCGCGGTTGACGCCCATGAGCGTGGCGGTCGCCGGGTCCTGGGCGACCGCCCGCACCCCGCGCCCGAGCCGGGTGCGGTTCACGAAGCCGTCAGCGGCGAAGAACATCGCGACCGACGCGACGATGATGATCAGCTGCAGGTTCGTCACCGGCGCCCCGAACACCCGGAACAGCGGCTGGGGCTGCAACAGCCGGATCGTGCCCTCGGGGTTCGACCCACGGAAGATCCGGAAGAGCTGCTGGACGACGAACGAGGCGCCGATCGCGGTGATGAGGAAGGCGAGGCGCGGTGCGTTGCGTCGTCGCAGCGGACGGTAGGCGACGCGCTCGAGCAGCACCGCCGCCAACCCCGCGAGGATCATGCCGACGGCGCCGGCCAGGACGAGGTCGGCGATGATCCCGCCGATCGGGAGGCTCGGGACGGCCCCGGGCTGGAAGCCCAGGGCGAGGAACGTGAAGTACACGCCGAACACCCCGATCACGAAGATCTCGGAGTGGGCGAAGTTGATGAGCTGGAGCACCCCGTAGACGAGGGTGTACCCCAGGGCGACCAGCGCGTAGATGCTTCCGTAGGCGAGGCCGTTGATCGTGTTGGCCCAGAAGCGGTCGAAGAACAACCCGACGTCGAAGTTGATCCACGGTCCGGAGTCCTGCGTGACCAGGTCCGCGACGGCGATGACGGTGTGGATGACGCTCTCCCGGGGAGGCACCGGCGGAGCGGGCGGTGGCCCGTCACGCGCGGACAGGTGGTGGGGCGCTCGTCGTCGAGACGCCGGGGGCCCGACGTACGACGGCCGCGCCCGGGGCGGACCCGGGCGCGGCCGTCGTGTCGGGGGTCAGCTGATCGGCGAGTCCGTCACGATGTTGGTGCCGTCCACGCGGTAGACGTAGACGGGCGTGTCGGTGAGCTCGCCGTTCGGCTGCCACGCGAACTTCTTCGTCAGGCCCTGGCCGTTGTAGGTCTTGACGTAGTTCAGTAGCGCCGGGCGCGAGTTCAGGCCCTTGTCGATACCGCTGAGCAGGATCGTCGCGGAGTCGTACGCCTCGGCCGAGTACGTCTGCGGCGGGGTCCCGTAGGCCTGCTGGTACGCCTGCGTGAAGGCGGTGAAGCCCTCCTGCGGGACGCACGGGCAGGTCAGGTAGGCGCCGTTGGCGGCACCGCCCGCGTTCTTGACGAACTCGGGGTCCTTGACGCCGTCGGGCGCGACGAACGTCGTCTGCACGCCGGCGTCCCGTAGCTGCTGGACCAGCGGCGCGGCCTCGTTGTAGTAGCCCGCGTAGAAGATCACCTGCGGGTTGGCCTGCTGGACCTGGCCGACCGTCGCGGAGAACTCCTTCTGGTCGGTCTTGACGTTGCCCTGGCACGCGGCGGCGGCCGGGCCGAGGGCCTGGGTGATGGCGTTCGCGAGTCCGGTGCCGTACTCCGAGTCGTCCTTGATCACGCAGACGGTCTGCGGGTTGAACTTGGTCTTGATCCACTTCGCGGCGGCCGGTCCCTGCACCGCGTCGTTGCCCAGCGCCCGGAAGAAGTTCGTCCAGCCGTTCTGGGTGAGGCCGGGGTTGGTGGCCGACGGCGTGATGTTGACCAGCCCGGCGGCGTTGAGTGCCGGGCCGAGGGCCTTCGACTCACCGGAGAACGGGAGGCCGACGATGCCGAGCACGGCCGGGTTGTTGATGACGGCCTGCGTCGGGCCGACCGCCGTCGCCGGGGTCCCGCCCGAGTCGGACTTGACCAGGGTGACCTGGCAGCCCGGGTTGGCCTGGTTGTGCTGGTTGACCGCCAGCTCCGTCGCGTTGGCGATCGCCTGCCCGAGGGCGGCGTTCTGGCCGGCGAGGGTGCCCACGTAGGCGATCGAGGTGCCGGGCGCGCACTTGCCCTGACCGTTGCCCGCGGGCAACGCGGCGTTGTTGGGCTGGGCGGGGGCGGGGGCCTGGCTGGTCTGCGCAGAGCCACCTCCGCCCTGGTTGGCGCAGCCGGAGAGCACCAGGGCCGCTGCCGCGACCAGGGCACCCGCGGCGGCGAGCCGACGTCGGACCACTGATTCAACCTCCGTTGCACGCGTGCTCGAGGAGCGACCGGAGAAGATTCAAACTCGCCCGGTCGGGTGGGAAAGATAGACCCAAATCCCGGGGGTGAACAGGTCTGGTCCACTGTCGGTACGCGCGGTGCCGCCCCCCGCCCCGTCACCGGCCCGGCGGGTGCGGAGTGGATCTCAGGGCTGGGTACGGTCGGGGATCCATCGTCCGCCGACCAGGCGATACATGGTGACCGCGTCCGACCCGACGTCGCCGAAGCGGTCGAACGAGATGGGACCGGTGACGCCGTCCGCGTCGTAGGCCTGGGCGGCCTGGGCGACCGGGCGCCGCAGGTCGGGCGACCACTCTCCGCCACCGCGGCCCAAGGCCGTGCCCGTGGCCCCGACGACGACGTTCGTGGCGTCGAAGCTGAACGCGCCGTACTGACCCCAGGTCTCGCGGTAGCCGGCCGCGCGGTAGGCGGAGAGGAACGCCGTGGCGCCCGGCAGCGTCTCAGTGGGCGGTCCGACCGAGGTCCCGAGGTCGCCGTCGCGTCCGCCCGCTGCCGCGTAGTCGGGGTCGACGATTCCGTCGCCGCCCACCAGCGGGATGCCGAGGCCCGACAACGCCTTCGACAGCGGCCCGGCGTCGGGGTACTCGCCGCCGTAGAAGACCGCCTGGGGTCGGGCGCGGCTGATGGCGGCGACCGCGGCCGCCGGGGGCGAGCCGGCCGGGAGCGTCATCCGCATCACGGCGTCTCCCCCGCGGGTGCCGAGCTGCTTGACGAACTCGTCGGCGATGCCCTCGCCGTAGGTCTGGCCGTCGCTGACGACCGCGACGCGGGTCCGGCCGAGCGCGGCGAGGTGGTCGGCCGCCGCCGGGCCCTGCACCGCGTCGGTGGCGACCACGCGGAAGTAGGTCTGGTACTGGCGCAGCGGCGCGGCCACCGGGTTGACGCCGCGGGTGAGCGAGACGTTCGTGTTGCCCGGGGAGACCTGGACGATGCCCGCGTCGCCGAGGACCGGCTGTACCGCCTGGGCCGTCGAGGAGTTGTAGGTGCCGACCACGCCGATCAGGTCGGGGTTCGTCGCGAGCTCCCGGGCGGCCGCGGCCCCCGTCGGGGGGTCCGCGCGGTCGTCACGGGCCTGCAGCTCGAGGCGGTAGCCCGGGACCGCGCAGCGCTCGTTGGCCTGGCGGACCGCGAGGTCGGCCGAGTCGCGCATGCCCAGGCCGATGTTCGCGAGCGGGCCGGAGAGCGGGGCGATGAGCCCGACGGCGAGGGTGCCCCGGTCGGTGTCGCAGTCCCCCGCCTGCCCGGAGGCTCCCGACGAGCACGCGGCGAGCGCCAGCGCGGCGGCGAGGACCCCGACGGTGACCAGGCTCGCGGTGCGGCGCGGGCGCCCCGCGGCGCCGTTCCCCCACCGGGCCCGGCGGGTGATCCGTGCGCGGACCGATGCACCACCCACCGCGACCTCCGGGAACGCCACCGACATCGACGGCGGCCACCGTAGGTCACGATCGAGCGACGGCCGTCAGCGGGTCGGGGCGTCGCGGCTGGTCAGGGCTCCGGCCGGGCACGGACACTCACAGGGCGGTATGACGCAACGTCACGCATTCCGTCTCGGTGAGCGACGGCGGCGTCCGGGTGACCCCGGTGCGGCGGACCGGTGACGGGCCCGGACCGGTCAGCCGAAGGTCTCGACGACCGCCTCGGCGACGTGCTTCATCGTCGTGCGCCGGTCCATGGCGGTGCGCTGGATCCAGCGGAAGGCGTCCGGCTCGCTCATCTTCTTCTTCGCCATGAGCAGGCCCTTGGCCCGCTCGACGGCCTTTCGGGTCTCGAGGCGGTCGGTGAGTCCCGCGACCTCGTTCTCGAGCGCCGTGATCTCCGCGAAGCGGCTCGCCGCCACCTCGATGGCCGGCACCACGTCGGTCTTGGTGAAGGGCTTGACCAGGTAGGCCATGGCGCCCGCGTCGCGCGCGGAGTCCACGAGGTCGCGCTGGCTGAACGCGGTGAGCATGACGACGGGGGCGATGCGCTCCTGCGCGATCGTCGTCGCGGCCTCGAGCCCGTCGGTGCCGGGCATCTTGATGTCCATCATCACCAGGCCGGGCTTGAGCTCGCGCGCCAGCTCGACGGCCTGGTCGCCGTCGCCGGCCTCCCCGACGACGTCGTAGCCCTCCTCGCGGAGCATCTCCACGAGGTCCATGCGGATGAGGGCCTCGTCCTCGGCCACGAGCACGCGCAGCGGCTCGCGCGGCGCGGGCTCCTCCGGGGCGACGGCCGCGTCGGCCGCCGCGGCGATGTCCTCGGCCTGCTGACTCATCTCGGTCTCCCGCGCGTCGCTGCGTCCGGCCCTGCCGTGGCGACGCCCCAGGCCGGCTCGATTCAGGTGACCGTACCGGGCGAGACCGCTGGTCCGTCCGCGACGAGCGCCACGGTGTGGACCAGCTAACAATGCGGCCACCAGGCGCGGCCCGTCAGTGTTTCGGGCCGACGAACTCGTCGAGCCGGGCGACCGCCGCTCGGCGGGCGACGGAGACCGTGTCGCTCCGGGATCGGCGGTGGGCGATCTCGAGACGGTCCAGGGCGGCCTCACACAGCGCGAGAATGTCCGCCGACTTGTTGGAGAACATGTACCTCGGATACTCGTAACGCACGAGGCCGTGCTCGGTCCGCTTCTGTGTCCAGTTGAGAACGCGACATCCGTCCGAGTGGATCAGGCCGCGCAGAAATCGGCCGGGATACTCGTCGACCACAGCGCATTGCCAGGGTTCGAGCACGATCGGCCGGGTGTGCTTCGTCCCGGGTCCGTGCTGCGGGAAGAGGCACAGCCAGTGCTCGGAGTGGCTGCGCCACGCGTGGCAGCCCGTCCGGTCGGCGCGCGACACCGGGCTGTTCGGCATGACGGCCCGCATCGCCTGCGCCACCTCCTCGGAGACCCCGGGCCAGGCATCGGCGCAGTAGATCGCCAGGACCGCGGAGTTCGGTGTCGGCGTGGTGATGTGCCCGTCGCCGAGGTACGTGCCGAGGAGGTACGCGTACCGGGTTCGATCCAGCGGCTCGCCGTCGCACCGCGGACAGGGCTGGGAGAAGCGCGGTGTCCGGGGCTGTCGACGCCCGCCACGACACCTGTACTGCACCGTGCGCTTCGGGATCCCGAGCTTGCGGCCGATCTCGGTCGCGTGGAGCCCGGCCGCGGCGAACTCGAGTGCGGTCTC
>NZ_JBVPVA010000625.1:0-3780 GCF_055612215.1 Actinomycetospora sp.
TCCGGCCGCCCCGCCCCGCGCACCGGGCCGGTGGGGGTGGTGTTGGTCACCACGGCCGTCACGTCGACCTCGATCCTCTCGATCGCATAGACGCCGCTTGCCATGAGCGCGGTCAGCGTGGCCAGGATGACGCCGATCCCAGGGTACGCGCCGGCATCCTGGAGGAGCCTCACGCGCAGCGCCTGCACCTTGCCCTCGCGCGTGCCGCCGATCTCGAACTCCATCCACTGGGCGCGGCCGTGGTGCATGGCCACCATGTGCTCTGAGCGGGTCTCGGTCCAGCGCACCGTGCGGCCCGTCGCTCGCGCCAGCCAGCCCATCACCACGTCCTCGACGTCCAGGCCCTTGCCGCCGAAGCCGCCGCCCACGTCGGGCGCGATCACCCGGACCTGGCCCGGCTCCAGGGACAGCGCGTGGGCGAGCTCCGTCTTGTCCTGGTGGGGCGTCTGGGTCGAGAGCCAGGTGGTCAGCCGCCCCGCCTCGAACCGGGCCACCGTGGAGCGAGGCTCGACCGGGCAGGCGGCCAGCCGCGGGCTCTCCATCTTCCCGCGAGCCACCACCTCGCAGCCGTCGAGCAAGTGCTGGTCGGGCTGCTCGGGCGCCTGGCGAAAGCACACGTTGCTGCCCGCCGCCTCGTAGAGCAGCACCTCGTCGCGCGCGGCCTGGCGCGGATCGCACACCACCGGCAGCGGCTCGTACTCGACCTCCACCAGCTCGGCGGCGTCGAACGCCCCCTCGCGCGTCTCAGCCAGGACGACCGCGACGATGTCGCCCACGAACCGGACCTTGCGCTTGGCCAGGTGCGGCCGGGCCATGGCGTCGGGGACGACGCCGGGCAGCCCGGGCCGGTCGGGCATGTCGAGGTCGGCGGCGGTGTAGACCGCCACGACGCCCGGCATGCCCTTGGCCTCGTCGACGTCGATCTCACCGAGCGTGCCGTGGGCCATCGGGGAGCGGACGAACACCGCGTGCAGCGACCCCTCGACGGGCAGGTCGCCGGTGTAGAGCCCGGCGCCGGTGATGAGTTCCTGGTCCTCGGTCCGCTTGACGGCGTGGCCCAGGATCGAGCCGCCGGTGTGGGTCGTGACGCTCACGCGTGCTCCTTGTAGCCGTCGTCGCGTTCCGGGGCCGGCTCCGCGCGCGGCCCGGCCCCCCAGCCGGACGATAACCATCGCTGTAGGCGCGCGCACGGCCCGGAGTGCCAGGTTTCCGGAGCGTGGGAACGGCCGACGCCCGAGGCCGCTCAGGCGGTGTGGTGGACGAGCAGCGGGACGAGGCGCTCGGCGTCGGTGACCGAGCCGTGCTGGCCCGGCAGCTTCGCGAGCACCGGCTCCCCCTCGGAGCGCACGATCGCGGCGGTGCCCCGGGTGACGGCCACGAGGTCGGGCACCCGCGCCCGCACCGCGTCCTCGACCGGGCCGAACCACCCGCCGTCGACCGCCTCGTCGCCGGACAGCACGGTCGCGTCGCCGCCGAGGGTCGCCGTCCAGGCCGCGCGCACGTCGGCGGCGCTGCCGGGCCGGGTGTAGACGAGGCGGGCGCGCGGGTCCCCGCCGACCACCGGCTCGCCGAGGCGCAGATCGGGGTGGGTGTCGGCGTCGTGGCGGCGGTCGACGGTGACCATCCCGTGGTCCCCGGTGACCGCGAGAAGCGCGCCGGGCGGGAGGTCCTCGGCGAGCAGCGCCACGAGGTGGTCGATCTGGCGCAGCTGCCAGCGCCACGCGAGCGAGCCGGGGCCACGCAGGTGGCCGAGCTGGTCGAGGTCGGCGTGGTAGGCGTAGACGAGGCCCGGTGCGGCCAGTGCCGTCAGCGTCTCCGCGGCGAGGTCGCCCATCGCGCCCACGCCGCGGTACGTCGCGCCGCGCAGCGCCGAGCGCGTGAGGCCGGACTCCCGGTACGCGCGGTCGGACACGACGGTGCTGGTGACGCCGGCCGTGGCGGCCCGTTCGAACAGCGTCGACCGGGGCTGCACGGCCTCGGGGGCCAACCGCTCGCGGAGGTCGGTCGTGCCCTCGGTCCAGGTCAGCGCGTCGAGCAGGGCGCCGTCGACCCGGAACCGGACGCCGAGGGTGCCGTGCGCCCCCGGCGGCAGGCCGGTGCCCAGGCTCGTGACGCTGATCGGGGTGCTCGTGGGGAACCCGACGGTGAGCGGCCCGGCGTCGTGCATCGCGGCCAGGAAGGGTGCGTCGGCGGCGTGCTCGGTGAGCAGCTCGCGGCCGAGGCCGTCGACGAGCAGCAGGGCCGCGGACCGGGCCGGGGGCAGCGTGATCGCCGGGGGCCCGTCGAGCTCGGTGCCCAGGGCGGCCAGCAGGGCGGGGAGCGCGTCGGCGAGCGTCGGGGCGTCGGTGGTCACGGGCTCAGTGTGCGGTGCGCCCGTCGACGAGCTCCGTCGCCGAGACGACCAGGTCGGGGCTCTGCCACTGGATGTAGTGGGAGTCGCCGGTCGCGATGGTGTGCGGCGTGCCCGGGCGCAGCGCGACGATGGCGCCCTCCGCTCCCTCGTAGAGCTGGTTGAGCTCCGCCACGGTCAGCCCGGGCGGCGGCGGGAGCGTGGTCTCGAAGGGCTCGGTCTTCGTCAGCACGTCGATCGGCACCGGCGGGAACGGGGGCGCGGCGGCGACCTGGGCCACGCTGCGGTCGATGTCGATCTTCTCGGCCTCCGGGGCGCCGAGCGCGGTGCCCGGGGGCACGGCGTCGAGGTAGGTGTCGCGGTAGGCGGGCCAGCGCGCCCCGAAGTCGGCGGGCACCGTCGCGGAGAACGCGTCGACGAACACGACACCGGCCACCTGTTCGGGGTGGGTCTGGGCGTAGAGGCGGGCGAACAGCCCGCCGAGGGAGTGCGCGGTGAGGACGTACGGACCGGGCACCCCGGCCGCGCCGAGCGCGGCGTGCAGCTCGGCGACGACGTCCGCGGCGGTCCGGGGCTGCGGGACCGGCGTGCTCCGGTCGGTGAGCGGGTTGCCCTCGGTGTAGCGCAGTGTCCCCGGCCGGTCGTAGGTGCAGACGCGGTGGTCCCGGGACAGCGCCACGGGGACCGACGGGCCGACGGCGGGCGGCGCGACGATCTCGTCGATGCCCCAGGCCTCGCCGGAGTCGTGGTAGCCCGAGATCAGCACGACGGTGTGCCGACCCGGCCCGTTCGCGCCGTGGCACTCGACGTAGACCCGGCGCCCGCCGACGTCGACGGCCTGCGCGAAGTCGCTGGCGGCCCCGCCGGGCGGCGGGGGCGGTGGCGCGGCCGTCGGGCCGGCACACGCGCCGAGCGTGGCGAGCAGCACCGCGGCGGCGACGGCGCACCGCGCGCGGTGGGCCACGGGCCGCCGCGGCGGCCCGATCGGGGACGGCCGGCACTCGGTCACCAGTCGGAACCTAGGTCGGGATCGCGCCGACGGCCATCACCGGCCCCCGTCCGTGGACAAGCCGACGGCCCCCGACCGGGTGGTCGGGGGCCGTCGGCGACGAGAGCTCTCCTACAGCGACAGCAGCCGGTCGAAGAACTCCCGGTAGCGGCGCAGCGCCTGGCGCAGCTCCTCGGTGCCGGGCTCGGTGTTGCCGCTCCACTCCGCCTCGAGCTCGGAGCGCTGGTCACGGAACACGCGGCTGACCTCGTCGAGGACCTCGCCCACGAGCTGGTCGGCCTCGGTCACCGCCTGGCGGGGCTCGTCGACGAAGGCCGCCTGGACCTCCTGCCACCGGCCCCGCAGTCGCTCGGACGCCGAGGGCTCGAGGACGCTGACGCCGTCCGACCCGGGCGCGTCGTGGTCGTGCTGTCCGGGCTGG
>NZ_JBVPVA010000748.1:0-2443 GCF_055612215.1 Actinomycetospora sp.
AACCCGATCGCCGCCGAGACCATCGACGCACCCACCGCGAGCCCCAGCCCCCACACCGGGCCGAAGACGAGCCCGGCCGCGAGGGTGAACGCGGTGCGGGGGATCGGCGTCGTCGTGATGACGGCGTGCACGAGGAAGAAGACCAGCGGGGCGGTGGGGCCGAGCCGGGCGGCCCAGTCGCGCAGCTCGAGCGGCGAGGGCAGCGGGACGGTGACCGCGACGACCACCGCGACGACGAGCACCCCGAGCAGCAGCAGCCAGCGCGTCCGGTTCGGCACCCCGCCCGCCCCCTCTCGCGCCACGGTCGCGCCGCGGATGGTCGTCCCCAGCGTAATCAGGCGACGCGGGCGAACAGCCCCTGGTACTCGCGGACGACGCCGAGTGGATCGACGGTGAACGCGAAGGATCCGTACGTCGGGTCGGCGTAGACGTACTGTGCGCCGTGGGGGCCGTCGGGCTCGCGGCGGTAGGTCTGCGTGACCCGCGCGACGGCGAGCGAGGGCACGTCGAGCCAGGCGACGTCCAGGCGGCGCTCCTCGCCGACCTCGAGGGCGAGGCGGCGCACCACGAGGGTGTTGGTCAGCGGCGAGATCGAGACGTCGACGTCGCGACAGCCCTCGAGCTCGGCCCAGTCGCGGCCGTCGAGGGTCCAGTGGCCGAGCGCGTCGGCGGTCAGCGTGACCCGGTCGAGGCCGTCGCCGCCGAGCACCTCGACGAAGCACGAGCGGGTCTGCCAGCGGGCGTCGACGACCACCGAGAAGCGGGTCGACCACGGGTGTGGCGGGCGCGGCCCGACCGGCCCCGGCGACCCGCCACCCTGCTCGACGAGGACCGGGCCGGTGTCGTCCGGCGAGTCGGTGCCGATCGCGGCGCCGTCGAGGAGGAAGGCCCCGTCGGGATGGTCGGGCGTCGCCTCCAGCTCGGAGATCGCGCCGTGCACGAGGCCGTGGGGCTCGTCGAGCCGGCGCCACAGCGCGGAGATCGGGGCCACGGCGTCATCGTGGCACGATCGGTGGCGACCGAGACGATCAGCCGGCGACCACCGGGAGAGGGGCTTCGAGGTGAGCGAGCCGCAGGACCGTCCCCGCGAGGACACCGGGGAGGGACCCGGTCCCGACGCGGTGCCGCCGTGGGACCCCGCGCGGGCCACCGGCGCGAGCACCCCGGAGCCGTCCGGCCCCGGCGACCGGCAGAGCCCGGGCGGGTGGCAGAGCCCCGGCGGCTGGCAGAGCCCCGGGGGTCGTCCGAGCTCCGGGAGCTGGCAGAGCCCCGGCGGATCGGGCCACCCCGGCAAGCCCTCCGCGGCCCCGGGGCCCACGACCGACCCGGCCCGGGGTCGCCCCGGGGACCCGTGGGGGTTCGGGGGCCCGGTCGCCACGCCGCGTCCGGGGATCGTGCCGCTGCGGCCCCTCGCCCTCGGGGAGCTGCTCGACGGCGCCTTCCAGTACATCCGCGCCCACCCGCGCGTCGTGCTCGGCATCTCCGCGGTCGTCGCGGTCGTGACGGTCCTCGTCCAGGCCCCCTTCCAGGCGTCGTACGCCAGCTCGGTCGAACCCCTGCTGGCCGACAGCAGCGGCACGCCGCCACGGCTCGACCAGCTGGGCGGGGCGCTCGGGGCCCTCGCCAGCTTCACGGGCGTCAACCTGCTGGTCAGCCTGCTGGCCAACACGGTGCTGACGGGGCTGCTCGTCGTGGTGCTCAGCCGCTCGGTGCTCGGCGCGCCCGTCGACGCGCGGAGCTGCTGGGAGGCGGCGCGCCCGCGGCTGCTCGGGCTGCTCGGGGTCGTCGTCCTCGTGGCCGTCGTGACCGTGCTCGCGTTCGTCGTCCCACTGGTCCCGGCCGGGGTGCTGGGCGTCCTCGGCGCCCCGGCCGCCGCGACCGCGGCGCTGGCCCTCCTCGGGCTGCTCGCCGGGGCGGTGCTCGCGGTCGTCGTCTGGGTCGTCCTGGCCCTCGCCGCCCCCGCGTACGTGCTCGAGGGCATCCCGGTGACGGCGGCGCTGCGGCGCTCACCCGCGCTCGTGCGGGGCCGGTTCTGGCCGATCCTCGGCGTCCTCGTCCTCGCCGTGCTCGTCGTGCTCGTCGTCGCCGGGGTCATCTCCGGGGTGTTCGCCCTGATCTCGAGCGGCGTCGGCGCCGCCACGGGGGAGACGAACCCGTACGCCCCGGTGCGCCTGCTGGTCACCTCGATCGGCGCGGTGATCGCCGGGACCCTGACCACGCCGTTCCAGGCGGGCGTGACCGGCCTGCTCTACATCGACCAGCGGATGCGGCGCGAGGGCTTCGACATCGAGCTGCAGCGGGCCGCCCGCGCGCAGGGCTGATGCTCGTCGCTCCTCCCGACCCGCCGCCGCCCGGCGTGCCGGTGGTCGTGGGCGCCGACCAGGCCCGGCAGCTGGCCGCCCAGGAGCTGGCGAAGCCGGCCTACCGCGCGGCCGAGCCGGGG
>NZ_JBVPVA010000930.1:0-1160 GCF_055612215.1 Actinomycetospora sp.
GACGACGATGACGGTGGACCAGGACAAGTTGATGGCGTTCGTCGGTCAGATGGTGACCGACCTGGGGGCCGCGGTCGTGGCCGGCGGCGTGGTCGTCGGGCACCGCCTCGGCCTGTACCGGGCGCTCGCCCAGGGGCCGGCGACCCCCGAGGAACTCGCGCGGCGGACCGACACGACCACCCGGTACATCACCGAATGGCTCGCCGCGCAGGCCGCGAGCGGCTACGTGCAGTACGACGCGGACGCCGGCACGTTCGCGCTGGACGAGGAGCAGGCGTTCGCGCTCACCGATCCCGAGGGTCCGATCTACCTCCCCGGGGCGTTCGTGCTCGCCCTCGGCGCCCTGCGGGCAGAGCCCCGGATCACCGAGGCCTTCCGCACCGGTGCGGGGATGGGGTGGCACGAGCAGGACCCGGACGTCTTCGACGGCTGCGAGATCTTCTTCCGGCCCGGGTACGTCGCGAACCTCGTCGCCGCCTGGATCCCGACGCTGGACGGCGTGGAGGAGAAGCTGCGCGCCGGCGCCCGCGTCGCCGACGTGGGCTGCGGTCACGGTGCGTCCACCGTGCTGATGGCGCAGGCCTACCCGGAGTCGACGATCACCGCCTCGGACTACCACGACGAGTCCGTCCAGATCGCGCACAAACGCGCCGCCGAGGCCGGCGTGGCCGACCGGACGTCCTTCGAGGTGGCCTCCGCCGCGACGTTCTCCGGCCGCCACCTCGACCTCGTCACCACCTTCGACTGTCTGCACGACATGGGGGACCCGCTCGGGGCAGCCCGCCACGTCCGCGAGTCGCTGGCCCCCGACGGGACGTGGATGGTGGTCGAGCCCCGCGCCGGGGACACGCTCACGGAGAACCTGAATCCGGTGGGTCGGCTCTACTACGCGTTCTCCACGTTGCTGTGCGTGCCCAACGGGCGCTCCCAGCCGGGCGGCTACAGCCTCGGCGCCCAGGCGGGCCCGGCGGCGATCCGCCAGATCGCCACCGACGCGGGCTTCACCCGCTTCCGGCAGGCCACCGAGACGCCGTTCAACACCGTGTACGAGATCCGGCCGTAACGGGCCGCGAAGGGGGCGGGGGCCGTGCGCGCACGGGAGCCCGACGAGGTCGGGACGATCGAACGGGACGGGGTCCGCGTCGGCTACGAGGTCTTCA
>NZ_JBVPVA010000942.1:0-5837 GCF_055612215.1 Actinomycetospora sp.
GCCGTACAAGATGTCGTGGAAGAGCAGGCTGAGCACGATGGCGAGCGCCACCACCGCTCCGACGCGGGAGTCGAGCAACGCGTAGTACGGGAACGCGAACAGACCGACGAGCACGGCGCCGGTCCCGTAGACGAGCCGCCGCCCGAAGCGGTCGGAGAGGTACCCGAACAGCGGCACGGAGACCAGGCCGATCGCGGCACCGAGCATCACGTAGAGCAGCACGTCCGCGCGCTGCAGCTTCAGCGTGTTCGTCGTGTACACCAGCACGAACGAGGTGAAGAGGTAGAACGGCGCCTGCTCGGCGGTGCGCACGAACATCGCCTTGAGGACGTCGCGCCACTGGTACTTCAGCGTGTCCACCAGGGGCAGCTTCGCGACCGCGCCGCGGGTGCGCAGCGCCGCGAACGCCGGCGACTCCAGCACCGTCAGCCGCACGAACAGGCCGATGCCGATGAGCACGATCGAGGCGAGGAACGGCCAGCGCCACCCGCCGGAGAGGAAGCCCGGACCGGAGAAGAAGTAGACGACGGCGGTGCCGAGGGCCAGCCCGATGGGCACGCCCGCCTGCGGCCAGGCCGCCATCAGCCCGCGCTGCTTGCGCGTGCCCCACTCCATGGACATCAGGACCGAGCCGCCCCACTCGCCGCCGACCCCGATGCCCTGCACGATCCGCAGCAGGGTCAGCAGGATCGGCGCCCAGATGCCGATGGTGGCGAAGGTCGGCAGGCACCCGATGAGCACCGTCGCGCCGCCCATGAGCAGCAACGTGACGATCAGGGAGTACTTGCGTCCGATCCGGTCGCCGTAGTGACCGAAGAGGGCGGCGCCGAACGGGCGGGCGGCGAACCCGACGAACTGGGTCGAGAACGCCAGCAGCACGCCGCCGGCCGCCGAGTTGTTGAAGAACAGCGGCCCGAAGACCAGCGCGGCCGCGGTGTTGTAGAGGAAGAAGTCGTACCACTCGATCGTGGTCCCGACCGTGCTGGCGACGACCGCGCGCCGCTTGACGCGTCGCCGGATCGCCGGATCGGTCAGGTCAGGAGCCCCGGCACTGGTCGCCATGGCACGGAATGGTGCGCGTCACACCCGATCCGGGCAAGACCGTCTTCTCCGAGCGGAACGTCTCAGATCACCGAGAAACGATCGGTGAGCTTCTGTCCGTCCGAGCGGGTGATCACGCAGGAGACCAGGCGCCCCCCGGACGACCCCGCGTAGGGCCCGTTCGGCGCATCGAAGGTCGCCTCGCTCGGGACGATCGCGGCCACCGTCAGGGCGGAGCGGTCCACCCCGCTCGCGGTCGGTGCCACCTGGCCGGACGCCGCCACCATCGCGCAGTAGGCCCGGCCGAAGTCGGCCATCGGCCCGGCCCCCGGATAGCCGACCTGGCGGCTCTCGTTGAGCGGCGTGGTGGCCCCGACCACCTCGACGTCGTGCGGGTCGCCGCACGGGGTGTCGGATCCCGAGGTGTACGACGCGCCGGCGCCGAGCTTCCCGCTGGCGCACTGGCCGTCGAAGAGCGCGAAGGCCGGGAGGTCACCGTCGGGGCCGAACGTGTAGACGTCCGGCTCGCTCGTGAACGGCCGCCAGCCGCCCACGAGGGCGCCCACCGCGAACACGACGAGCACGAGCACCACGGCCGCGGCCGCCAGCTGGAGGCGGCGGTCGCGCAGGACCGGCGGGACGGTGGGCAGGGTCATTCCTGCTCGGCCAGCGGGTCGTCCACCTCGTCGACGGCGTTCGCCGGGTCGTCGACGGACTCGTCGAGGTCCATCGCCGGGGTCGCCGCGACCGGGCGCGCCGGGGGCTCCTCGGCGACGACGTCGGGCTCCTCCTGGGGGATGCGGTGGGCCAGGGCGTCCTGGTCCTCGGCGTCCTCGGCGCCACCGAGCCGGGTGGTTCGGCTGTAGCCCTCGGTGGTGTCCATGCCGTCCTCGAGCGGATCGGCGTCCAGCCGGTCCTCGTCGAGGAGGACCGACGGCTCCTCGTCGAGGGCGGAGGTGTCGTTGTCGACGACGACGTCGGCCTGCTCGGCGAACTGCTCGCTCACGGGTGCTGACTCCTTGTCCTGCGCGTCGTACGCATGGTGCACGGTCCGGCGAGCGCTCCCGCGCCCGGGTCCGGCCGTGCCCCTACGGACGGCGGGACCGGTCAGCGGTGGTGGCCGTGCCCGTGGCCGTGCGCACGCACCGCCCCGGCGCGCGCCACCAGGGCCCGCTCGACCGCCCGCTCCCAGGCCCGCTCGCGCAGCCGCGCGGCGCGGGCGAGTGCCGCCGCACGCGCCTCGCGGTCGGTGGTGGTCCGCGCCGTGGGGTGGCTGCGGGTCGACGTGGCGTCTGCGGCCGGGATCGCGCGCGTCGTCACCGGTGGCGGGGCGGGGGTCGCCGGCACGATGGGCGCCCCGACGGCGGGCGGGGCCAGGGTCGCCGCGGCGCCGGCGGCCGGCGCGACGGTCGACGCCGCCGACGACAGCTCCGGCGCGTCGACGGTGCCGAGGGTCACCCCGACGACCGCGGCGCCGAGGGCGACCGTGCCGGTCGCGACCACGAGCGCCCGACGTCGAGCGCGGGTGCCCGTGGCCGGCGGGGCGTCGTCGGCACGCGCGAGGACGATCGGACCGCTGGACGGCGCGGCGAACGGATCCGTCGGAAGGCTCATCAGTGGTCCCATCGGTTCGACGGCGTCCATCGTTACCGATTCGTGACCACGACGCCAGGCGACGGTCAGCCGCGGATCTGCCGCTCCTGCCCGCCCCACTCCTTGGCGCGCAGCTCGAACTTCTGGATCTTCCCGGTGGAGGTCTTCGGCAGCTCCTCGATGAGCTCCACCTCGCGCGGCGCCTTGTAGCGCGCGATGGCCGTCTTGACGTGCTCGATGATCTCGTCGGGCTCGGCCGTCCTGCCCTGTCGCAGGACGACGAACGCCTTCGGCCGCTCCCCCCAGCGCTCGTCGGGGACACCGACGACGGCCGCCTCGAGCACCGCGGAGTGCGAGAGCACGGCCTGCTCCACCTCGACGGTCGAGATGTTCTCGCCGCCGGAGATGATCACGTCCTTGGCGCGGTCGCGGAGCTCGACGTAGCCGTCGGGGTGCATCACCCCGAGGTCGCCCGAGTGGTACCAGCCGCCGGCGAAGGCCTTCGTCGTCGCGTCCGGGTCGCGGTAGTAGCCCGACATCACGTTGTTGCCGTGCATGACGATCTCGCCCATCGTCGTGCCGTCGGCGGGGACGTCGACCAGCTCGACCGACGCCGGGTCGTACTCCGCTGCGCCATCCCCCGTCGCTCCGCTCGCCTCGTCCAGCACCTCGACCACGCGCACCGCGTCGGTCTGGATCATGCCGACGCCCTGGCGGGACTGGAGCTTGGCGCGCTCGGTGTCCGACAGCTCCGCCCACGCGTCCTGCCACTGGCACACCGTGTAGGGGCCGTAGGTCTCGGTGAGGCCGTACACGTGGACGATGCGGAACCCCATCCGCTCCATCTCGAGGATCGTCGTCGGGCTGGGCGGGGCGCCCGCCGTCGTCACCACGAGGGCGTAGTCGAGGGTCCGGGCCTCGGGCGCGTTCATGATCGTCGTGACGACGGTCGGGGCGCCGTTGAGGTGGGTGACGCGGTGCTCGCCGATCTGCGCCCAGATGGCGTCGCCGCGGACCTCGCGCAGGCAGACGTGGGTGCCGCCGATCGCGGTGATGCCCCACGGCGTGCACCAGCCGTTGCAGTGGAACATCGGGAGCGTCCACAGGTAGACCGTCGCCGGGTCGTGGTAGCTCTGGATGATCTCGCCGAGGGAGTTCAGGTAGGCCCCGCGGTGGTGGTACTGCACGCCCTTGGGCTTGCCGGTGGTGCCCGACGTGTAGTTGATCGAGATCGTGCCGCGCTCGTCGTCGACGGCCCAGGGCAGGTCCTCGCCGTCGTCGCCGCGCGCCAGCAGCTCGGCGTAGCCGTCCGCACCGGATCCCGCGTCGGGACCCTCCGGGTCGACGTGGACGACGACCTCGCGGACGCTCGCCAGGCTCTCCCGGATCGGGTCGACGGCGGCCATCAGGGCCGAGTCGACGACCAGCACGGTCGCGCCGGAGTGATCGAGGATGTAGCGGACCTCCTCGGCCGAGAGGCGCGTGTTCACCGCGACCAGCACCGCGCCCGCCAGCGGCACCCCGAAGTGGGCGTGCAGCATCGCCGGCACGTTGGGCAGCAGGCACGCGACGCGGTCCCCCGGCCCGACGCCCGACGCGCGCAGGCCCCGCGCCAGCCGCTGGGCGTCCCGGGCGAACTGCGCGTAGGTCCAGCGCGCCGACCCGTGGACGATCGCCGTCTTGTCCGGGTACACCCCCGCCGAGCGCGCCAGGAACGACAGCGGCGTCAGTTCGGTGATCCAGGTCTCGCGCGTCATGACGCCGATCAAAGCAGCCCTCGGGGGCCCGGGACAGCGCCGTCACGCTGCGGACGCGGCCGGTACCCCTGCGTGGGCCCGGGTCAGTGCCCGCCGGGCGACGCGGCGTACTCCGGCGGCGCGTCCGACCCCGGCGCCGTCGGCAGGCCCGCGGCCTCCCACGCCCGGTACCCACCGACGACGTCCGTGGCCCGGTGGAGGCCGAGGTCCTGCAGCGCGGCGGCGGCCAGCGAGGACGTGTAGCCCTCCGAGCAGAGCACCACCCAGGCGACGTCGTGGTCGACCGCCGCGTCGATCCGTGCGTCGGAGGTGGGGTCGAGGCGCCACTCCAGGTGGTTGCGCTCGATGACGACCGCGCCCGGCACCGTGCCCTCCGCGAGGCGCTGCCAGCCCGGCCGGATGTCGACCAGCCGGGCCCCGTCGAGCACCGCGGCGGCCGCGTCGGTGGGCGCCAGCCGGGTCAGCCGGGCCCGCGCCGCGGCCAGCACCTCGGAGATGGTCGTCACGCCAGCACCTCGCCGCCCTCCGGGGACGCCCCGGGCTCGACCAGTTCGGAGCGCGTCCGGATCAGGGTGCCCCGCTCGACCCCGTAGTAGGACATCGTCGAGAGCGGGGGCGAGTACGCGTGGACGCTCACGGCGGGCTCGCTGCGGCGGTTGGAGACGTCGTGCACGTGCCCGAGCGGGAAGGCCGCCCCGGAGGAGGCCGACAGCGCGCGCCGGCGCAGGCCCGGCCCGGCCACGGCGAGCTCCTCCGGCGTGATCTCGGCGTCGTCGGACCGGCCGGAGGTCCAGCGCCACTCGGTCAGCTCGCCGCGGACGACGGTCAGCGCGCCGATCGAGCCCCCGTGGTCGTGGAGCTCCGCGGCCTGCTCCGTGGCCCAGCTGATGAGCCAGACGTCGAGGTGCGGGTCGGCGTGCAGGCGGCGTGACCAGCGGTGGGTGTGGTCGACGCGGACCTCGTGCATCCCGGCGGCCACCTCGGCGGCGACCTGGCGGGTGATCGTCGTGAGGTCGGCGAGGCTCACCGGCGTCGGGCCGTCGTGCCAGCGACGGCGGTCGCCGTGCAGGGAGCGGGGCAGGAAGGACAGCGAGGTCGGGCCGGGCGTGGTCGGGCGGACGGCGGTGGTCATGACGGACGAGGTCCTCGGGTGGTCGACGGCCGCCACCGGGGTGCGCGTGCGGCCGGAGAGGCGTCCCCCGGGGCGGTGCCACGGCGGGGAACGGGTGTCGTCGTCAGCGACAGCGCTGGTCGAACACGGACGCGCGGCGACCCACCCAGAAGGGGTCCAGCTCGGCGCCGCGGATCACGACGCAGATTCCACCACGACGCGTCCCGCCCGTCACCACGGGGTGGCGTGCGCGTCCGGGGGGCGGTCCGCCGACGGGCAGGGTGTCGGGGGGCCGACCTAGCCTGGACGACGTGCCCGACCCCGCCTCGCTCGAG
>NZ_JBVPVA010000988.1:0-4982 GCF_055612215.1 Actinomycetospora sp.
GAGAGCCTCCCGGAGACCACGCTCGCCGGGTTCCTCACCGAGCTGAACACGCGCGCCCAGGCCCAGCACCCCCCGACGGTGCAGGGCGTGACGCTGGCCTCGCTGCACGCCGCGAAGGGCCTCGAGTGGGACGCGGTGTTCCTCGTCGGGCTCACCGACGGCACGCTGCCGATCCAGCACGCCGACGGTGACGACGACGCCGTCGAGGAGGAGCGCCGCCTCTTCTACGTCGGGGTGACGCGGGCGCGGGTGCACCTGCGGCTGTCCTGGGCGCTGTCCCGCTCGGCGGGCGGGCGGCGCTCCCGGCGTCGCAGCCGCTTCCTCTACGGCCTGGTCCCCGAGGACCACCCCGCCGCGCGCAAGGCCGGCACGGGGGTGGACGGGGGTCCCAAGGCGAAGGTCGCGAAGGCGGGCTGCCGGGTGTGCGGCAAGGCGCTCTCCGACGCGAACGCCGTGAAGATCGGCCGCTGCACCGAGCACCCCTCGGACGTCGACGTCGAGCTGCTCGACGCGCTGCGGACCTGGCGGTCGAACGAGGCCAAGCAGCGCTCGGTCCCGGCCTACGTGGTGTTCACCGACGCCACCCTCGTCGCGCTCGCCGAGCAGCGCCCGACCGACGCGAAGGGCCTGGTGACCATCCCCGGGATCGGGGCCTCGAAGCTGGAGCGCTACGGCGACGAGGTGCTGACGATGGTGCGCGAGCACGCCGGATAGGCGGTCGCGGGGCCGTTCGGAGAAAGTTCGCCGGAACCCGCGGTAATTCCGTTGCGGCCCGTGCGTGGGGGCCCCTAGGTTCGATCGCACCGGCGCGGGACGTGCCGGGTCGAGTCCTGGGAACGGGGGGTGTGCCGATCATGAAGCTGTTGCTCGCGGGCGCACGCGTCTCCCCGTCCCCGGTGGTCGATGGCTATGGCAGTGCGCGCTGCTGGGCGGCGCACCCGTCCGTCGCGGAGGTCCCGTCAGCGGGACTCGAGCGGACCCGTGCGTTCGCGGCCGTGCCGAGCTCGGCCGGCGTCACGGGACACGTCTCCTCGGAGCAGGTCCTCGGCGCCCGCCCGGCCGGCATAGCGGGCCGCACGCGCCGCCAGCACATCGATCTCGACCCCCATCGTCCGCGTCCCTGCGGCGGGTGTGGCTGACACACCCCCGTTCACCAGGCCGCGGACCCCCGGGTTCGCGGCCTTCGTCGTTCTCGACGTCTCCGCGGCACCCGGGTGATCCCCGAACACCCGCCGTAGGAGGTCCGAGCATGTACCCCGTTCCTTCTCCCCCCGAGATACTCGAGTCGGTCTGCCTGCCGTGCCGCGAGGCGACCGACGACCTCTGGTTCTCCGAGAGCCCCGCCGAGCTCGAGCAGGCGAAGCTCCTGTGTGCCGCGTGCCCGGCGCGGCGGGCCTGCCTGGCCGGTGCCCTGGAGCGCCGGGAGTTCGCCGGCGTGTGGGGCGGCGAGATCCTCGACCGGGGGACCGTCATCGCCCGGAAGCGGCCGCGGGGCCGGCCGAGCAAGGCCGACCTCGCCCGGGACGCCGAGCTCGCCGCGGCCCGGCAGGCCGCGGGCGTGGCGTGAGGTCACGCCCGACCCGGCACGAGGGGAACCCCCGGTCGCCCGGAGCGACCGGGGGTTCCCCCACGTGCGGGCCCGTCGGGCTCAGAGATCGAAGCCGGGCTGCCAGTCGCGGAAGATCGAGCGCATCGGGATCTGCGCGTCGAGCTGGCAGAGCACCGCCACCGAGGCGAGCGTGACCCGGTGGATGAGCAGGTATTGCGGCGGCAGGTTCAGCCCGCGGCCGGTGTCGAACTCGGGGCGGCGCAGGTCCCCGAGGCGCTCGGCCTGGCCCTGGATCCACTTGCGCGTGAAGTGGAACTCCTCGGTCCGTAGCGGGTCCACGAGCGGGCCGAGGTAGGCGATCGCCTCGTCGGGCGACATGTCGATCCCGGGCAGCACGAAGTTGAGCGTGCGCAGCAGCTCGAGCAGCTCGTCCTTGCGGTCCTCCACGGCCAGCGCGAGCATCTCGCCGAGCTCGATCGGCAGGCCGTCGGGCAGCCGGGCGACCGCGCCGAAGTCGATCACGCACAGGCGCCCGTCGGGGAGGACCTGGAAGTTGCCGGGGTGCGGGTCCGCGTGCAGCAGCCCGACGCGGGCCGGTGCGGAGAAGTGGAAGGTCGAGAGCAGCAGGCCGACCCGGTCGCGCTCGTCGGGCTCCCCGGTCCGGATGATCTGCGAGAGCGGGGTCCCCTCGATCCACTCCGAGACCATCGCCTTCGGGGCCGAGGCCACGACGCGGGGCACCACGACGTGCTCGTCGCCGTCGAAGGCGGCCGCGAACGTGCGCTGCGCGTCGGCCTCGTCGCGGTAGTCGAGCTCCTCGGCCATCCGGTCGCGCAGCTCCTGGAGCAGCGGCTTGATCTCCATGCCCGGCACCATGGGCTGGATGACGCGGGCGAAGCGCTGCAGCTGGCGCAGGTCGGCCATGATGGCCTCCTCCGCGCCGGGGTACTGGACCTTGACGGCGACCTCGCGCCCGTCGCCCCACACCGCGCGGTGCACCTGGCCGATGCTCGCCGACGCCGCGGGGGTGTCGTCGAACTCGCGGAACCGGTCGCGCCAGCCGCGGCCGAACTGCTCGGCGAGCACCCGGTGGGTGCGGGCCGCCGGCATCGGCGGGGCGGCGGTCTGCAGCCGGGTCAGGGCCTCGCGGTAGGGCTCGGCCAGCTCGTCGGGGACGGCCGCCTCGAAGACCGAGAGCGCCTGCCCGAACTTCATGGCGCCGCCCTTGAGCTCGCCGAGCACGGCGAAGAGCTGCTCGGCGCCCCGCCGCGCGACGTCGGCGGAGATCTCGCCGGCGTCGCCGCCGGCCAGTCGCCGCCCCCATCCGGCCGCCGTGCGCGACGCGAACCCCAGTGGCAGCGACGCCAGACGCGCGGAACGCTGGACCGTTCGGCGCGGGATCTCATCGGACGACACGTGGCCGATTGTCCCCCGCGGACCCCGGGACGGCGCGCCCAGGGCGCCCGCCCTCCGGGTGTGGTGCGCAAGCACACCCCGGGTGTGTGACGCAGGTGAGGCGGGTGAGTGTCCCGGCGGCGAGGTCGAGTTCGAGCGCCCGGTCGAGGAGGGTGTCCGCCCCCGCGAGGTGGGCCAGGACGTGCTCGGCGGCGAGCGCGGCGACCGCGCCCGCCGTCGGGATGCCCACCGTCGCCGGACGGCCCGCGAGCTGGGCCGCCAGCCGCGGCCAGGCCGGGTCCGCGGCCGCGCGGCGGCGGTCCGCGCAGCGCAGGCAGGCCCCGCGTCCGGGGAGCACGAGGGGCCCGACGGTGCCGATCCCGCCGTGCGCGGTGACGGCCAGGTGGGGCTGGTGGCGGGCGAGCAGGCGCGCCGAGAGCACCGGATCGGCGGCCTCGGCACCGACGAGCACCGCGAGGTCGGGCCGGCGTCGCGTGGGTTCGGCGACGACGACGGCGGGTGCGGCCCGGGCGACCGCCTCCGCCACGGCGGCCACGGCGGAGCGCCCGACGTCGGACGCGCGCAGCCCGGTCCCGAGCTCCGCCGAGGTCACCGACCCGCGCGCCCGGACGACGACCCGGCGCACGCCCGCGGCCGCCAGTGCCACCGCGACCGCCGTGCCCAGCCGCCCGGCGCCGTGGACGCGCACGTAGGCCGCGCCCGGTGCCGGCCGCTGCGGGGCGAGGAGGCCGGCGTCGGCGAGGGCCGCGACGACGGCGGCGACCTCGCCCGGCGCGCCGCCCCGGGCGACGGCCTCGGCGGCGGCCCGCGGGGGCGGCGAGCCCGCCGCGAGCTCACGGACCAGGGCGGCCAGCGGCGGCGTGAGTCCCCCGAGGGTGACCGCGGTGGCGGGGTCGGTGCCGAACTGTGCGGTGGCGGGGTCACGCCAGAGCAGCGCCGGGCGGTCGTCGGGGTCGCGGGGGAGCGGGATCGGTCGCACGGGGGTTGGACGCGCGTGCGGGGCCGTCGGCTCCCTCGCCTAGCCTGGCCGTCCGTGGGTGAGTCGGGGACGCAGCGGCCCGAGGTGGTGGTGCGCCGCAGTGCCCGTCGTCGGCGCACGGTCGACGCCCGGCGCGAGGGCGACACGGTGATCGTCTCGGTGCCGGCCTCGATGAGCCGGGCCCAGGAGAAGCACTGGGTGGAGGAGATGCTGCGCCGGCTGCAGCGCTCGGAGGAGCGTCGCCGGCCGGGCCGGACGTCCGGCGACGACGACCTCGCCGCGCGCGCCGACCGCCTGGCCCGCGAGCACCTGGACGCGGCGGGCCCCGACGGGCGCTGGCCACGACCCGCCTCGGTGCGCTGGACCCGCCCGATGCGGACGCGGTGGGCCTCCTGCACGCCCGTCGACGGGACGATCCGGGTCAGTGAGCGCCTGCGCGAGGTGCCCGGCTGGGTGCTCGACCACGTGCTGGTCCACGAGCTCGCGCACCTGCGCGAGGCCGGCCACGGCCCGGCGTTCCGGGCGATCGAGGCCCGGTACCCGCGCAGCGAGCGGGCGATCGGCTACCTCGAGGGCCTCTCCGCGGGTGCGGGCCTGGAGATCGGCGGCGAGGCGGACGGGGACGACGCCGGGGACTGAGCGCCCGCGCCCGAGGGGCACGTCAGGCAGGTTTTGGCCGCTCCAGACATGCGTGGCGTGCTGTTGATCAACGAAAGGGTGGGCCGCCCGACCGCGAGGGGCACCTCAGGCAGGTTCTCGGCGCTCCAGGCGTGCGTGGTGTGCTGTTGATCAGCGGACGGGGGGAGAGTCCGCCCGCGAGGGGCACGTCAGGCAGGTTTTCGCCGCTGCGGACGTGCGTGGCGTGCTGTTGATCAACGCGGAGGCGGTGCGGCGAGGCCGAGGCCGCCCCGAACGTCAGGCCTTCGGCCCGGCCGTGCCCTCGTCGGGCCCCGACCCGTCCTCCGGGGCCGGACCGTCCTCGGAGCCCTCCCCGGGCGCCGACGTCCCGGACTCCTTCTCCGCGCGCATCTCCTGCTC
>NZ_JBVPVA010001071.1:0-3613 GCF_055612215.1 Actinomycetospora sp.
CGGTGCCGATCCTTCGGACCGCCACGGAGCCCGTTCGCACCGCCGCCCGCTCCGGCCGGGACGGCCTCGCCGTGGGCCCCGCCACCCGCCCGGCCGCCCGAGCCGCCGCGGCGCCCGGGCGGCCTGCGCCTGCCGCGTGTCACCGGTGCCCGGCTCCTGGCCGTCGCGGGCGCCGGGGTGACACTCGTCGGCGTCGTCCTGTTGCTCTTGCTCGCCGCCTCCCGCGGCTGGTTCGGGGCCGAGGCCCGCGTGGTGCTCGGCGCGGTCGTCGGGTTCGCCCTGGTCGGGGCGGGCGTCACGCTGCAGCGGCGCCGCGCGGGCGCGGCAACCGACGGCACCGTCCCCGCCGCCGACCCCGGCCCGGTGTCGCTCGCGGCCACCGGCATCACCGCGCTCTACCTCACCGTCGCGGCGGCCACCTCGCTGTACGACCTGCTCCCCGCCCCGGTCGCGCTCGTCCTGGCCCTGCTCGTCGCGGGCGGCGGGCTCGTGCTCGCCGACCGCTGGCGCCGCCACGGCCTGGCCCTCGGCGTCGTCGTCGGCGCGGGCGTGCTCCTCCCGCTCGTCGTCGCCGCGCCCGGCGCCCTGCTCACGGCCCTCTTCGTGGTCCTCGTCGTCGTCACCCTCCCGGTCGCGGTGCGCCGTGGCTGGTCCTCGCTGGTCGCCGTGGCCGTCCTGGGTGCGACGCTCGCGGGCCTGGTCTCCACGGCGGTCGTCGTCGCCGTCTCGGGGGGCACGGGCGCGCCGGCGGCCGAGCTGACCGCCGCCGTCGCGGCCCTGGTGCTCGTCGGCGCGGTCGCCTCGCTCGTCCTGCTCCGCGGGCACGCGGCGACGGGGGCGGACACGCGGCCGGCGCCGCTCGTCGTCGTCGCGTGCCTCGTGCTCGCCCTGCCGGTGCTGCCGCTGCTCGCCGTCGCCGTCGCGCTCCCGCGTCCGGTGGGGGCGCTGGTCGACGTGGTCGCGGTGCTCGTCCTGCTCGGCGTCGCCGCCACGGCCGAGCGGGGGGCGGTGCGCGTCCCCGCCACGCCGGCGCTCGCGACGACGGCGGCCACCGCGACCGCCGTCGTCGGGCTCCAGGCGATCCCGCTCGCGCTCACCGGGGTCGCGGTGAGCGGGCTCGTCCTCGCCGTCGCGACCGTGCTCGCCGCGACCGCGCTCGGCACCCGCCGCACCGGGCTGCTCGTCGCGGCCGGGGTGTTCGGCCTGATCGGCGCGGTCCTGGCGCTCGCGCGGGACCTGCCGTTCACCGTCGTCGTCGACGGCCGCCCCGGCGGGTGGGCCGAGATGCTCGCGATGGCCGTCGTCGGCGTCCTGCTGATCGGCTCCGCGGGGACGCTGCTCGCGGCCCTCGGACGGCTCGGCTTCCTCGCGACACGGGACCGCTCGGCGGTGGCCACCGCGGTGCTCGGCCTGCTCGGGCTCTACGGCGCGGCCGGGTTCGTCGTGACCCTGGCCCTCGCCGTCTCCCCGACGCGGACGGGCTTCCTCGTGGGGCACGTCCTCGTGACGATCTCGTGGGTCGCGCTCGCCCTGGTCCTGCTCGTGCGCGGGCCCCGCACCGAGGCGGTGAGCCTGCCCCGCGTGCTCGGCGGGGTGCTCGTGGTGGCGGCGGTGGCGAAGCTGGTCCTCTTCGACCTCCACGCCCTGGACGGGCTCGCGCGGGTCGCGGTGTTCCTCGGGGCGGGTCTCGTGCTGCTGGTCGCCGGTGCCCGCTACGCGCGGTGGGTCACCGCCGGCGGGGACGCCCGGACCACGGCGTCGGACGAGAGTGGCACTCTTGCCGACCATGAGTGACGGGCCCGTGATGCTGCTGGACTCCGCGAGTCTGTGGTTCCGCGCGTTCTACGGGGTCCCGTCCTCGCTCACCGCCGAGGACGGGACGCCCGTCAACGCGGTGCGGGGGTTCTGCGACATGGTGGCCCGCCTCGTGCGGGCCCGGCCGCCCGCGAGCGTCGTCGCCTGCCTCGACCGGGACTGGCGCCCGGCCTTCCGCGTGCGGGCGATCCCGTCCTACAAGGCCCACCGCGTCGACCCGGCGAGCGGCGTCGACCCCGCGGACACCACGGTCGGCGGCGGTCCCGACGCCGAGGCCGCTCCCCCGGAGCTCGGGGTGCAGGTCCCGATCATCCTCGACGTCCTCGCCGCGGCCGGGATCCCGACGGCGGGCGCGGAGGGCTACGAGGCCGACGACGTCATCGGCACCCTGTGCGCCACCGAGTCGTCGCAGCCGATCGAGGTGGTCTCCGGGGACCGCGACCTGCTCCAGCTCGTCCGCGACGACCCCGCCCCGACCCGGATCATCTACATCGCGCGCGGTGTCGCGAAGTACGAGGTCTACGGGCCCGAGGAGGTCGCCGCGCGCTACGGCGTCCCGGTCTCGCGGGCCGGCGACGGGTACGCCGAGATGGCCATGCTGCGGGGCGACCCCTCCGACGGGCTGCCCGGGGTGCCCGGCGTCGGGGAGAAGACCGCCGCACAGGTGGTGTCGAAGTTCGACTCGTGGGCCGACCTCGTGGGGGCCGTCGTCGAGGGCGGGGACCCGCGGCTGTCCGCGGCCGTGCGGGCCAAGCTGGTGAAGGCGGCGCAGTACCTCACCGTGGCGCCCGGGGTGGTCCGGGTGGCGCCCGATGCGCCGATCGACTGGACCGGGACCACGCGCCCCCTCCCCCACGAGCCCGTCGACGCCGACCGGCTCGCCGAGCTCGCGCAGCGCTGGAGCCTCACCGGCTCGGTCGACCGGCTGAGCGCGGCGCTGGCCGGGCGGGACTGAGAGCGGTCGGACTCAGCCGGGACGCGGCACCGTGCGGGCCAGGGTCGCCGGGGCCCGCGCGAACCAGGCTTCGGTGACCAGCTCGCGAAGCTCGTCGTCGGCGATCCGCTCGAGGTGGACCAGCACGCTGGGGTAGCCGTCGAAGTGCGGGGTCGTGAAGTAGACGTCGCCGCCCTCGGCCAGGAGCGCCTCCTTCGCGCCGAGGTCGGGCACGCGGGCGCCGAGCACCGGGCCGGGCTGCTCGCTCCACCCGAGGTCGGCGAGATCGCGGGGGCGCAGCGGGCGCTCCCACACGAACCCCTTGCCCTTGACCTTCCACGACGCGGCCCCGCCGTAGCTCGGCTGCTCCTCGACGCCGGGCAGCGCCGTCGCGTGCCGGCGCACGTCGTCCCAGGTCGCCATGGCGGAGGAGGGTAGCGCGGACCCGCGTCCCGGCTCCGTGATCGACGTCCGTGTGACCGGGCCGAACGGTCCCTCAGGGGACTCGCGATCACGGACGCCCGCGCGGCCTCACCGCGGCTGGCCGACCTCGTAGGCGCCGTGCTCGTCGACCACGTCGACCGGGATCTGCTGGGGCCGGCCGTCGACGGTGGCGGTGCACACGAACGACACGCCGGGCCGCACCCGCTCGCCGTCCGGGCACGTCACGCCGGTGACCTGGCGGTGCCAGTCGCGGCCGACGACGTCGGCGACCCCGCGCTCCAGAGCTGCCCGGTCGAGGACGTCGTAGCGGGCGAACCGTGGGCCCACGAGGAACGCGAGCAGGGCCACGACGACCGCGGCGACGACGAGTACCCCGAGCAGGACGATCAGCACGATGCGCCGGACCCGGCGACGCCGGGC
>NZ_JBVPVA010000585.1:0-6783 GCF_055612215.1 Actinomycetospora sp.
GTGCCGGGCCCCACCGAACGGCAGGGGCGCTCGCGCAACGCCCGCACGTAGTCGTCCGGGGCGCCGGCGGCCTCGGCGGCGTCGGACAGCACCCCGATGTAGCGGGCGGAGGGCAGGCCGCCCTCGTACGCGTCGAGCACGTAGACCCACGCCAGCTGCGGCCCGTCCATGGTCTGGATGCGCAGCCGCAGCTTCTTGTGCATGCCGAGCTCGCCGCCCTCCCAGCGGTCGAGACCGTCGACGTCGAGGGGACTGACGTCGTAGAGCACCACGAACACCCGCGAGGTGGGGTCCTCGACCACGGTGGACAGCGCGCCCTCCCACCCGAGGTCCTCGCCCCCGAAGGTGATCCGCCACCCCTCGAGCCAGCCGGTCCCCGACACGGGGGAGTGGGGCGCGCGTTGCATCATCTGCGCGGGGTCCATGTTCGACCCGTAGGCGGCGTAGAGCGGCACGGCGGACAGGGTATCCACGACGACGTGGGGTGACCGACGTCGGAACCACGCCCGGGGCGCCGAACGGGCAGGATGGTCCGTGACCGGCGCCATCGGGCACCCGAGCACCACCCCCCGACCCCAACCACCCGCCGCCGCGCACCCGTCCCGGAGCCACCACTCACCACGGAGGACGTCCCATGACCCGCATCGTCATCCTCGGCGGCGGCCCGGCCGGGTACGAGGCGGCCCTCGTCGCGTCCCAGCACGAGGCCGACGTCGTCCTCGTCGAGGAGGACAGCTTCGGCGGGAACTGCGTGGCCTACGACTGCGTGCCGTCGAAGACCTTCATCGCCTCGGCCGGTGTGCGCGCGGGCTTCCGGGGCAACGCCGACATGGGGATCGACGTCGAGTCCCACGACGCCGTCGTCGACCTGCCGCGCGTCAACGGCCGCGTCAAGGACCTGGCCCTCGCGCAGTCGGCGGACATCAAGGCGACGGTGGAGCGCGCCGGCGTCCGGGTCTGCGAGGGGCGCGGGCGCTTCCGCCGCAGCGACATCCACAGCGCCACCCACGACATCGAGATCACCCACGGCGACGGGCACAGCGAGGTCGTCACCGCCGACGTCGCGCTCATCGCCACCGGGGCCTCGCCGCGCGTCCTGCCCGACGCGGTGCCCGACGGCCGCCGCATCCTGACCTGGCGCCAGCTCTACGACCTCGAGTCCCTCCCGGAGCACCTGGTCGTCGTCGGCTCCGGTGTCACCGGCGCGGAGTTCGTCTCCGCGTACGCCGAGCTCGGCGTGCCGGTGACGTTGATCTCCAGCCGCGACCGGGTGCTCCCGCACGAGGACCCGGATGCCGCGGCGACGCTGGAGGAGGTCTTCACCGAGCGGGGCGTGACGATCGAGCCGCGGTCCCGGGCAGACAAGGTCGTCGCGACCCAGGAGGGCGTCCGGGTCACGCTGTCCGACGGCCGCGAGGTGATCGGCTCGCACGCGCTGATGACCGTCGGGTCGGTGCCGAACACCAGCGACCTCGGGTGCGAGGAGATCGGGCTCGAGCTCCGCGAGTCGGGCCACATCGACGTCGACCGCGTCTCGCGCACCTCGGTCCCCGGGGTCTACGCGGCCGGTGACTGCACCGGGCTCCTCCCGCTCGCCTCCGTCGCCGCGATGCAGGGCCGGATCGCGATGTGGCACGCCCTCGGCGAGGGCGTCGGCCCGCTGCGGCTCAAGACCGTGGCCTCGGCGGTGTTCACCCGCCCCGAGGTGGCCACCGTCGGCATCGGCCACAAGCAGGTGGAGTCCGGCGAGTTCGCCGCGCGCGAGGTGCTGCTGCCGCTGGGCACGAACCCCCGCGCCAAGATGTCCGCCGTCTCGAGGGGCTTCGTCAAGGTGTTCTGCCGCCCGGCGACGGGCGTCGTCATCGGCGGCGTCATCGTGGCGCCGGTCGCGAGCGAGCTGATCCTGCCGCTGGCCATGGCCGTGCAGAACAACCTCACGGTGGACGACCTCGCCCACACGTTCTCGATCTACCCGTCGCTGTCCGGCTCGGTCACCGAGGCCGGTCGCCGCCTGATGCAGCACGACGACCTGGATTAGGCCTACGGCCATGTGAACGGATGTGGTCGCTCTGGCCGCGACATCCGTTCACATGACGCTGTCCGCTTCCGCATCGACGAGACTGACGGCTGTGTGAACGGATGTGGCCGCCAGAGCGACCACATCCGTTCACATGCGCTCCGCGCTACGCCCAGTCGAACGTCCGCGTGACCGCCTTCTTCCACTCCGCGTAGAGGCGGTCGCGCTCGGCCGGGTCCATCGACGGCTCCCAGACCTTGTCCTGCGCCCAGTTGTCGCGGATGTCCTGCTCGGACTCCCAGAACCCGACGGCGAGGCCGGCCGCGTAGGCCGCGCCCAGCGCCGTCGTCTCCGAGACCACCGGGCGGACGACCTCGACACCGAGCAGGTCGGCCTGGAACTGCATGAGCACCTCGTTGCCGACCATCCCGCCGTCGACCTTGAGCGTGGTCAGCGGGACGCCGGAGTCGGCGTTCATGGCGTCGATGACCTCGCGGGTCTGGAACGCCGTGGCCTCCAGCACCGCCCGCGCGAGGTGCCCCTTGTTGACGTAGCGGGTCAGGCCGACGACGACGCCGCGGGCGTCCGAGCGCCAGTACGGCGCGAACAGGCCGGAGAAGGCGGGCACGAAGTAGGCGCCGCCGTTGTCGTCGACCGTCTTGGCGAGGTCCTCGATCTCCGGCGCGGAGGAGATGATCCCGAGGTTGTCGCGCATCCACTGCACGAGCGAGCCGGTGACCGCGATCGAACCCTCGAGCGCGTAGACCTGCGGCTTCTCACCGATCTTGTAGCAGACCGTGGTGAGCAGGCCGTTCTTCGACTCGACCTTCTCCGTGCCGGTGTTGAGCAGCACGAAGTTGCCGGTGCCGTAGGTGTTCTTGGCCTCGCCGACCTCGAGGCAGGCCTGCCCGAACTTCGCCGCCTGCTGGTCGCCGAGGATGCCGGCCACCGGGACGTCGCGGAACGTGCCGCGGGCGCGGATCGGGCCGTAGTTCTCCGACGACGACCGGATCTCCGGCAGCATCGCCAGCGGGACGCCGATCTCCTCGCAGAGCTCCGGGTCCCACTCCAGCGTGTCGATGTTCATCAGCAGCGTGCGCGAGGCGTTCGTCGGGTCGGTGACGTGCAGCCCGCCCTCGGTGCCGCCGGTGGCGTTCCACAGCACCCAGGTGTCCATGGTCCCGAACGCCAGCTCGCCGCGCTCCGCGCGCTCCCGCGCCCCGTCGACCTGGTCGAGGATCCACCGCGCCTTCGGCCCGGCGAAGTAGGTGGCGAGCGGCAGGCCCGTCTTCGCGCGATAGCGCTCGGCGCCGCCGCCGAGCGCCCCGAGCTCATCGCAGATCTCCTGCGTGCGGGTGTCCTGCCAGACGATCGCGTTGTAGATGGGCTCGCCGGTGGACTTGTCCCACACGACGGTGGTCTCGCGCTGGTTGGTGATCCCGACGGCGGCGATGCTCGACGCGTCGAGGTCGGCCCGGGCGAGGGCGCCTCCGCAGACCTGGCGGGTGTTGCCCCAGATCTCCGCGGCGTCGTGCTCGACCCACCCGGCCTTCGGGAAGATCTGCTGGTGCTCGAGCTGGTCGACGGCGACCACGCGCCCGGAGTGGTCGAAGATCATGCACCGGGTCGAGGTCGTGCCCTGGTCGATCGCCGCGACGTACTGGGTCATCCCCTGCCTCCCTGCTCGCCGTGGGCGCAGCCGCCCTCCTCGCGCAGACCGTTCATCACCTGCGCCGAAGCCGCAAGGGGTTGACGAAGGTCACACTCAGGGCTTGCCTTGTCTTCACAACGGGACGGAGCGCCCGCAGGCGTATCCGCAGGTCGTCGACGCAGGAGGCATGGTGGCAACGACGCGTACGCCGAGCCGGTGGCGATCCGGGACCGGCGGGGAGATGTTGTCGGAGTTCCTCGGGACGTTCGTCCTCATCATGTTCGGACTCGGGTGCGTGGCGGTCGCCGTCGTGGGTCTCCCGGGGTCGGGCCGCCAGACCGGGGACTTCGGCGCGGCCAACTGGGTCATCATCGGGTGGGGCTGGGGACTGGGCGTCGTGTTCGGCGTCTACGTCGCCGGCGGCATCAGCGGCGCGCACATCAACCCCGCCGTCACGTTGGCGTTCGCCGTCCGGCGGGGGTTCCCGTGGCGGAAGGTCCCGGCCTACTGGCTCGCACAGCTGGTGGGCGCGTTCGTCGCCGCCGCGCTCATCTACGCGGTCTACTCCCCGGCCATCAACGCGTACAACGCGACCAAGGGCATCGCCTCGCGAGCTGCCTCGCAGGACACGTTCGCCATCTTCGCGACCTTCCCGGCCAAGTACTACGCCGGTGGCCTGTGGGGGCCACTGTTGGACCAGATCGTGGGGACCGCGCTCCTGGTCGCCCTGATCGCGGCGATCATCGACCAACGCAACCAGGCGCCGACCGGCAACCTCGGAGCGTTCATCATCGGGCTGGTCGTCGTCGGCATCGGGTTCAGTTTCGGGACGGACGCGGGTTACGCCATCAACCCTGCGCGCGACCTCGGTCCGCGCTTGTGGACCTACCTAGAGGGCTGGGGTGGGCTGGCCTTCCCGGGCGCCGGGACGTACTTCGACAACTACTGGTGGGTACCCATCGTGGGTCCACTTGTCGGCGCCGTCATCGGGATCCTCGTGTACGACTTCGTGATCGGCCAGGTCCTCGACGCCCGCGCCGAGGCGGAGGGCGGTCACGAGCCGCCGCCACCACCGGGCCGTAGCGGGGATTCGGACAGCACGATCACCCGGGAGGGCACGGTCGAGGGCGGTGGGGTGGAGGCCAGGCACGGACGGACGTGATGCGGCTCGCGGTCCGCGTGCGTAGCTTCGTCCCGGGGGCACTCGTCGGAGTCGGGTGGTGACGCGTCGGGTCGAGACCCCGAGCGCCTCCGCCCAGCAGGCCGACCGTCGCAGGAGGAGGTCGCAATGGCCGGGAGATCCACGAGCGCTTCGCACCGCTCCGAGGCCGAGCCGGGGGCGGATGCGCTCCACGCCGTCGTCGAGCCCGCCCGCCTCGGTCCATCGGAGCGGGCCCAGGCCTGGGAACGCTTGAGCTCCGAGCAGTTCGACGTGGTGGTCGTCGGCGGCGGCGTCGTCGGAACTGGCGCCGCGCTCGACGCCGCCACACGGGGCCTGAAGGTCGCGCTGGTCGAGGCCCGCGACCTGGCGTCAGGGACGTCGAGCCGGTCGTCGAAGTTGTTCCACGGTGGACTGCGCTACCTCGAACAGCTCGACTTCGGCCTGGTGCGTGAGGCGCTGCGCGAGCGCGAACTGAACATGACCCGGCTCGCCCCCCACCTGATCAAGCCGGTGAGCTTCCTCTATCCGCTGACCAAGCACTGGGAACGGCCGTACGTGACGGCGGGTGTCACCCTCTACGACACGATGGGCGGGAGGAGCTCGCTTCCGCACCAGAAGCAGCTGTCCCGGTCGGGCGCGTTGCGGATGGCGCCCGCCCTCAAGCGGGATGCGCTGGTCGGCGCCATCCGCTACTACGACGCGCAGGCAGACGACGCCCGCCACACGATGATGGTGGGCCGCACCGCGGCGCAGTACGGCGCGGTCGTGCGCACCTCCACCCAGGTCGTGGACTTCCTGCACGAGGTGGACCGGGTCGCCGGCGTGCGGGTCCGCGACGTGGAGACCGGGGAGGAGATCGACGTCAGGGCGTCCGTCGTCGTCAACTGCACTGGCGTCTGGACCGACCAGATGCAGCACGCGGCCGGCACCCGTGGCCGCTTCAGGGTCAAGGCGTCCAAGGGCGTGCACTTCCTCGTCGCCCGGGACAAGATCCCTTCAGACACCGGGATGATCCTGCGGACCGAGAAGTCGGTCCTCTTCGTCATCCCGTGGCGCAACCACTGGATCGTCGGCACCACCGACACCGACTGGAATCTGGACCTGGCCCACCCGGCGGCCACGCGCGCGGACCTCGACTACCTGCTCGAGCACGTCAACTCCGTGCTGGTGACGCCGCTGAGCCACGACGACATCGAGGGCGTGTACGCCGGGCTTCGTCCCCTCCTGGCCGGTGAGTCGGAAGAGACCTCCAAGCTCTCCCGCGAGCACGCGGTGTCCCGGGTCATGCCGGGTCTGGTGGCCATCGCCGGCGGCAAGTACACGACCTACCGCGTCATGGCCGCCGATGCCCTCGACGCCGCCGCCGAGGACATCCCGATCCGCGTCGCGCCGTCGGTGACCGACCGGGTCCCCCTCGTCGGCGCCGATGGGTACTACGCGCTCGTGAACCAGGCTGAGCAGCTCGGGTTGCTGCACGGGCTGCACCCGCACCGCATCCGGCATCTGCTGGACCGTTACGGCTCGTTGCTGCACGGGCTGCTCGCGATGAGCGATGACGACCGGTCGTTGCTCGAACCGGTCCCGGGAGCGCCGGACTACCTCAAGGTCGAGGTGGCGTACGCGGTGGCCTACGAGGGCGCACTGCACCTCGACGACGTGCTGACCCGGCGGACGCGCATCTCGATCGAGTACGCGCACCGGGGCGCCGAGTCCGCCGAGTCGGTCGCGGACCAGATGGCGACGCTGCTCGGCTGGGACCAGGAGACCCGGGACCGGGAGGCCCGCACCTACGTCGAGCGGGTCGAGGCCGAGCGGCGCTCGCAGTCCGTCGACACGGACGAAGAGGCCGACAAGCTGCGGGTGTCCGCGCCCGACCCCCGCGCCGAGCGCCTCGAGCCCCTCGTAACGGCCTGAGCAACCCCGATCCGGCCCGCGCGAGGGGAACCGTCGGCC
>NZ_JBVPVA010000008.1:0-6337 GCF_055612215.1 Actinomycetospora sp.
ACGGCTCCGCGAGATTCTGCGCTCACCGCGCCGAGACCGTCTCGTGATCCACCCCATCGTGTCGCAACCGTGACGATCGGGTCTCGATGGCGCCACGGATCGGACAGCGCCTCAGCCGCGGATCAGGTCGGACGCCCGCTCACCGAGCATCAGGGCCGTCGCGGCCGGGCCCCGGCGCGGCACCGTCGGGAGCACCGACGCGTCCACGACCCGCAGGCCCGCCACCCCGTGCACCCGCAGCTCCGGGTCCACGACGGCCGCCGGATCGGACGCCGGACCCATCGCGGCGCTACCGCACAGGTGCGACGAGGTCACCAGTGAGGCGGTCACCCAGGCGTCGAGGTCGGCGTCGGAGCCGCGCGGCACGTTCGGGATCGCGATCCCGTCGGCGCCGAGCAGCTCGGCCGCGAACCGCACCACGGCCCGCATCCGCGCCCGGTCGGTGGGGCTCTCCAGGTAGTGGTGACGCAGGCGGGGCCGCTCCCGCGGATCGTCGCTGCACAACACGGCGTCCCCGCGGCTGTCGGGGTGCTGCACCGCGCACATCAGGTGGCGCGCGCCGCCGGGCGCGAAGGGCCGGGCGAAGAGCAGCACCTCGAGGTCCCCCGCCGGATCGGCGGGCAGGGCGGGGTCGAGCGTCCCGGCGTCGAGGTGGACCGCGGCCTGCGCCGAGACCGCCTCGGGGTGCAGCGGCTCGTCGTAGGCGAAGCCGAGGAACACCGCGGGGTGGTCGCTCCAGCCGTGCCCGACGCCGGGCCGGTCCAGCCGGACCGGGACGCCCACCGCCCGCAGCTCGTCGGCCGGGCCGATCCCGGAGAGCGCGAGCAGGTGGGGGGTCGCGATGGCCCCGGCGGCGAGGACGACCTCCCCGGCCTCGATCCGCTCCCCGGCGAGGGTCTCGACGCCGACGGCGCGGTCGGCGTCGAACAGGACCCGCGCGACACCGCAGTCGCCGCGGACGGTGAGGTTGCGCCGGTCGCGGTGCGGCAGCACGTAGGCCATCGCCGCGTTCACCCGCACGCCGTGCGAGACGTTGGCCGGCACCAGGCCCACCCCGGGGGGCGCGTCGCCGTTCTTGTCGGGCTCGGCGGGCACACCCAGCGCGGCCGCCGCGCGCACGATCCGTGTCGTGATGCCGGCGAGCAGCTCACCGGCCGGGCGCTCGACGGGGACCGGGCCGTCGTGGCCGTGGTCGGGGCCGGGCGCGTCGTGGTCGTCCTCACCGCGCACGTAGGCGGCGAGCACGTCCTCCCAGCGCCAGCCGGGCCAGCTCTCGACGTCGGCCCGCGTCGCGCGCAGGTGGTTGGCCCCGTTGATGGCGCTGGACCCGCCGAGCACCCGCCCGCGCGCGGTCCGGGTGCGCCGGGCGCCGGTCAGCTCCGTGGCGTAGGACCAGTTGTAGGGGTGGCCGTCGTCCGCGGGCGCGAGCGACGAGACGTCGCGCACCTCCTCGGGGAAGTCGGCGGGGTGCGCCGGGGCGGGGCCGGCCTCGAGCAGCAGCACCCGGCGCCCGGGGTCCTCGGAGAGCCGTCCCGCCAGCGCGCACCCGGCGGAGCCGCCCCCCACGATCACGACGTCGTGCTCCACCGCCCCAGTGTCGTCCCGGCGCGCGGTACCGCGCTCAGCGCGGGACGGCCGGGAGGCGGGCGTTCGGCCGGGCGTCCGCCCACTGCTGCACCGCGTCGGTGTTGACCGCGAACCAGAGGTCCTGGTCGGCCTGCTCGTCGAGGTACACGACGGACTGGGACCCCTCCGTCCCGGTGCCCGTGGTCGGCACCGTGAGGTAGGCGATGTTCGAGCCGCGCAGGTCCCGCAGGCCGTAGACCAGCTCCGCGAGACCGGGGTTGGTCAGCGAGTCGTCCACCCCGACGTGCTGGGTCACGGAGTTCACGAGGTCGTAGGCCCGGGTCGGGCTGGACAGCGTGCCGGACGACAGGGCCTGCGAGATGAGCGCGCGCAGGGCGTTCTGCTGGCGCCGGACGCGGTCGAAGTCGCCGCCGGCGAGCTCCTTGCGCTGCCGGACGTAGGCGAGGGCGTGGGCGCCGTCGAGGTGCTGCGGACCGGCGGGCACGGTGACGCCGCCGAACGTGGTGGTCTGGCCGACGTTCACGTCGATGCCACCGGCCGCGTCGGTCATCTGCTGGAAGCCCGCGAAGTCGATGACCGCGAAGTGGTCGATGCGCACCCGGGTCAGCTGCTCGATCGTCCTGATCATCAGCGGCGGGCCGCCGAAGGAGAAGGCCGCGTTGACCTTGTTCATGCCGTGCCCGGGAATGTCGACCCACGAGTCGCGCGGGATGGAGACGACGCTCGCGCTCTTCCCGTCGTCGGCGATCGTCGCGACCATGATCACGTCGCTGCGCTGGGCCCCGAAGACGAAGTCGGGCGCCGTGGCGTCGGCACCGGTGGTGGGGTCGGGCGACCGGGAGTCGGTGCCGACCAGCAGGAAGGTCTGGCCGGCCTTCGCCGCGGGCCGCGACGACGGGTCCAGGCCGGAGAACACGGACGGGTAGCGGCCGACCTGGTCGCCGAGGTGGTTGGTCAGCAGGACGACGCCGGCCGCCGCGAGCAGGACCAGGATCAGGACCGCGACGAGCACGTAGAGCAGGGCGCGCACGCCCCGGCGGCGGCGCGCCGAGGGTGGCTCCGGCGGCTGGTCGTCCGCGTGCAGCAGGTGCTCGACGCTCATCGTTGGTGCCCGCCCCGTCCCGATCCCCCGGCTCCCCGGTCGTCGACCGGGTCGTGACACCCTGTCGTACGCGGATGGGCCGCCGTTACCCCGCGCAACCCGTTCGGGCCACCGCCATCCGCACCATCCGGCGCTCGACCTCCGAGCGTCACGGATCGTCGCTCTGCGTCGAGGAATTTCGGCTCCGGGGCTCGACTTCCGCCGTCCCGCTCCTATCCTCGGGAGGGTGACGACGCCCCGGCCGGCCCGCGCGGGCCACTCGTCGGAGGTCGCCGGCGCGGAGGACCTGCGGGCGGCCGTCCTCGCGACGGACGACCCGGACCCCGAGACCCTCGTCCGCGTCCTCGACGCCCTGCGCGACCTCCCCCAGCAGCCCCGTCCCCTCCGGTCCCCGGAGTCCGTCCTGGAGGAGTCCTCCGCCGTCCCGCTCCCGCGGCGGCGCGCGCCGGGATCGCCGTGACGATCCCGCCGTCCACGCCCGGGCGCCGACCGACCTCGGGCCTCGACCCGATGCCCGGCCGCCGTCCGATGCCCCCGGGCCCCGGCAGCCCGCCGGACGACCTCCCGGCCCACGAGCTGCCCGACGACATCCCCGACCCGGGCGCCCCCGGTCTCCCCGGGGACCGGCCCGAGGTCCCGACGCCGGGCCACACCGTCCTCGTCGCCGCCGGCCGCGAGGACCGGCGCCGCCACGTCGTCGAGGTGGCCTGGGGCGAGGTCGGTGACCCGGCGGGGCTGCGCGCACTCTGCGGCGCCCCCGTCGAGGCGGTCGTCCCCGGCCTGGGGGCGGAGCAGGCCGACTGCCTGGAGTGCCGCGCACGGCGATCGGCCCCCTCTCGTTCGCCTGGCTAACGACCTGGGTATCCGGGTCGCATGCGCAGCGAGGACGACCAGTGGACGATCACCGAGAGCGTGGGGGTGACCGCGCTCGGCGTGGCGAGCGCCCGCGCGATGGAGACCCGCAGGCCCGACGGGCTCGTCGAGGACCCGCACGCGGCCGCGTTCGTCGACGCGGTGCGTGACGAGGTCGACCTCCCCACCGAGGTCGATCCCCGCGCCGACGCGGCCGACCCGGCGTCGGGCGTGATGACGACCTACGTCGGCGTGCGTTCGCGCTGGTTCGACGAGCACCTGCTCGACGCGGCGCGCGACGGCATCGACCAGGTCGTCATCCTCGCCTCCGGGCTCGACACCCGCACCCAGCGTCTCGAGTGGCCGTCGGGCACGACGGTCTTCGAGATCGACCAGCGTGACGTCGTCGACTTCAAGGACCGGGTGCTGACCGAGACCGAGGGCACGCCGGAGCCCGAGGGCGGGGTGCGGCGCGTCCCGCTGCGCGTGGACCTGCGCGACGACTGGCCGGCGGCCCTGCGCGAAGGAGGCCACGACGCGGCCCGTCCCACCGCCTGGCTCGCCGAGGGACTGCTGCCCTACCTGCCCGCGCAGGCCGAGATCGACCTGTTCGACCGGGTCGTCGAGCTCTCCGCCCCCGGCAGCCGGATCGCCGTGGAGCACTTCGGCGACGCGGTGAAGGACCTCGACGACGACGAGCTCATGGCCACCTCGTCGCAGAACTTCGGCGTGGACGTCCGCGAGCTCTTCTTCTCCGACGAGCGGCCCGATCCGCGCGAGCGGCTGCGCGAGCGGGGATGGACCGTCGAGGAGCAGTCCTCGACCGACGCGGCCCGGAGCTACGGGCGCCCTCTCGAGGGCCCCGCCGAGGCCGCCTTCGCCGCGTCGGTGTTCTTCGAGGCGCGGCGGGACTGACGCTCAGCCCGGGGACGGGCTGCCGACGCGCTTGACGAAGAGCAGGCGGTCGCCCCGCTCGAGGGCGTCCACGGCCGGGGCGTCGATCTGGTGGACCTGACCGTCCCGCACGACGCCGAGCACGATGTCGCGCAGGTGCCGGGGCGACCCGCCCACCTCGGACTCGGTCACCGGGCGCTCGGAGAGGGTCATGCCCGCGTCGGGGGTGAGCAGGTCCTCGATGACCGCGACCACGCTCGGCGTCGTCGTGGCCATCCCGAGCAGGCGCCCCGCGGTCTCCGCGGACACGACGACCGAGTCGGCACCGGACTGGCGCAGCAGGTGCACGTTCTCCGTCTCGCGGACCGCGGCGGTGATCGCGATCCCGGGCGCCAGCTCTCGCGCGGTCAGGGTCACCAGCACCGCGGTGTCGTCCCGGTTGACCGCCACGACCAGCGACGCCGCGTGGACCAGGCCCGCGGTGCGCAGGACCGACGACGCGGTGGCGTCCCCCCGCACCGTCACGAGCCCGCGTGCGGAGGCGGCGTCGAGGCGCCCGCGGTCAGTGTCGACGACGACGATGCGCTCGGGCACCGCGTCGTCGCTCAGCAGCGTGTCGACGGCGGCCCGGCCCTTCGTGCCGAAACCGACGACCACGACGTGGTCTCGCACGCGGGACCTCCAACGACTGATGCGGAACGCCTGGCGGGAGCGCTCGGTGAGCAGCTCGACGGTGGTGCCGACCAGGACGATGAGGAACAGCACGCGCAGCGGCGTGATCGCGAGGATCGTCCACAGCCGGGCGGTCTCGGTCACCGGGACGATGTCGCCGTAGCCCGTGGTCGAGAGGGACACGGTCGCGTAGTAGAGGGCGTCGACGAGGCCGATCGGTGTGCCGTTGGAGTCCCGGTAGGCATCGCGCTGGACGTACACGAGCAGCCCGGCCGCGAGGAGGGCACCGAGGGCGACCGACGTGCGGCGCGCGAGCGCCACGAGCGGCCCGACGCGCCGGTCGGGCATCACCACCGTGGCGCCGACGCCGTCGGGCGGGCCGGGCGTCGGGTCGTGACCCGGGGCCGCCGACCCCCTGGTCCGTTCCACGGCCGGAAGCGTAGCGGCGCCCCGCGTCGTTCCCCGGTGAGACCGACGACTCCCGCGAACGGGTGAATCCTGCCCGATCTATGTCAGGACACCTGCCGATCGGACTCACTGCAGGTGACAACACCGGACGGTATCCCCCTTCTGAACGCGAAGAGTGAAGCCGTAGGTCACCGACCGTAGTACCGAGAGGAGCGTGGATCGTCATGGGCGATCGGTTCGCCTGCCACACCGTGACCGGCCCCGTCACCGGAGCACGGACCGGGCGACACGACGGTGGGCACCGGGCGGTGGAGCCGGACTGGCTGGACGCCGTCGCGGCCCTCGACGAGTGCGACGGCTACGTCGTCCTGATGATCGACCCGCAGACCGCGGAGGTCGACGCCCACGGCCCGTTCGGGGGACCCGACGCCGCCGTCGCGGCCGATGCGCTGCGGACCTCGCTGGACTCCGAGGACCTCGGCGACGTCGCGGTCGACCTGCAGGGGCAGGTGGTGTCGGAGGTGGTCACCCATGCCCCGCTCGTCGTCCCGCGGCCCCGGATCGTTTCGCGGGCCGGTGCGGGTACGCCCGGGCGGGCGAGTGCCGTGGGCCGGCCGGACGCCGGAGAACGGCTCAGCGCCCGGATCCCGCGTCGGTGGGCAGGTGCAGGCGCACGATCCGCACCGCGACGTCGCCGAGGTCCTCGGAGTCCAGCGAGGTCCGCAGCGCATCGGCCGCGACGGCGGCGTCGGGTCCCCCGAACGGGCCGTGGGCGTCGACCTCCGCGGTCTGCGGGTCGATCATCAGGACGACGTAGCCGTC
>NZ_JBVPVA010000050.1:0-3087 GCF_055612215.1 Actinomycetospora sp.
CACGACGACGAGGCCCGCGGCCTCCGCGGCGACCTCCGGGGTCTCGGCGAGCACCGCCGCGACGTACTGGCCGCGGTGGTGCACCTCGTGGTCCTGCAGCACGACGTGCTCGGGGTTGCCGTCGTCGGCGAGCCGGGGGGCGTCGTCGGGCGTGACGACCCCGACGACGCCGGGCACGGCCCGCGCCGCCGTCGTGTCGATCCCGGTGACCCGGCCGCGGGCGATCGTCGCCTGGACCGGGTGCAGGTGCAGCGGAGTGTCGACCGGGTGGTCGGCGGCGTAGTGCGCGGTGCCGGTGACCTTCTCGGGGCCCTCGACCCGGCGGACCGAGGTGCCCATGGCGCGGGCGTCGATGACGGTCACGAGGTCTCCCTGGCGGTGGTGGACGCGAGGCCGCGCAGCGTCTCGGTGACGGCGCCGACGACGAGGTCGAGCTTGAAGCCGTTCCCGCCGAGCGGGGTCTCGACCGGCTCGGCGTCGGCGAGCTCGGTCCGCGCGGCGGCACGGAAGGACTCGTCGGTGGCGGGTGCGCCGCGCAGCGCGTCCTCGGCGCGGGTGGCGCGCCACGGCTTGTGCGCGACCCCGCCGAGGGCGAGGCGGACGTCGGCGACGGTGCCGTCGCGCACCTCGAGGGCGGCGGCCACCGAGACCAGCGCGAACGCGTACGAGGCGCGGTCGCGGACCTTGCGGTAGGCGGAGTTCGCGGCGAGCGTCGAGGCGGGCAGGTCGACCGCGGTGACGAGCTCGCCGTGGGCGAGGACGGTGTCGCGCGTGGGGTCGCCGTCGGGCAGGCGGTGCAGCTCCGCGACCGGGATCCTGCGACTGCCGTCGGGGCCCAGCACCTGCACCGTCGCGTCGAGCGCCACCAGCGCCACCGCCATGTCCGAGGGGTGGGTGGCGATGCAGGACGCGTCGGCGCCCAGGATCGCGTGGTAGCGCGCCCAGCCCTCCCGCGCGGAGCAGGCCTGCGTGAGGTCGCGCTTCGTGCACGGCGTGGTGGTGTCGGCGAAGTAGGCGCAGCGGGTGCGCTGGAGCAGGTTCCCGCCGGTGGTGGCCATGTTGCGCAGCTGGCCGGACGCGCCGGCGAGCAGGGCCTGGGCGAGCGCGGGGTGGTGGCGCCGGACGGCGGGGTGGGCGGCGACGTCGGCGTTGAGCGCGCCGGCGCCGATCGTCAGGCCGCCGTCGCCGTGCTCGACGATGTCGGCGCTGGTGACCCGGGCGACGTCGACGAGCGCGCTCGGGGTGGCCACGCCGAGCTTGAGGTGGTCGAGCAGGTTGGTGCCGCCCGCGAGGAACGCCGCGTCGGGATCGGCGCCGACGGCGGCGACCGCGGCCCGCGCGTCGTCGGGACGGGCGTAGCTGAACGGCTTCACCGGTGCGCTCCCTCGATGGTCGAGCTCCGCTTCGCTGCGTCTCCTGCCGCCTCCGCGACCGCGCTGACGATGTTCGTGTAGGCGGCGCAGCGGCACAGGTTGCCGCTCATGCGCTCGGCGATCTCGGCGCGGTCGAGCTCGGTGTCGGCGGTGAGGTCGCCGGTGACCGCACTCGGCGCGCCGTGGGCCGCCTCGTCGAGGAGCCCGACCGCGGAGCACACCTGGCCGGGGGTGCAGTAGCCGCACTGGTAGGCGTCGTGGGCGAGGAACGCCTCGGCGACCGGGTGGAGCTCGCCGTCGCGGGCGAGGCCGTCGGCGGTGGTGACCTCGGCGCCGTCCTTGGCGACGGCGAGGGTCAGGCAGGACAGCACCCGGCGCCCGTCGATCAGCACGGTGCACGCGCCGCACTGGCCGTGGTCGCAGCCCTTCTTCGGGCTGGTGTTGCCGAGGTGGTCGCGCAGCGCGTCGAGGACGGTGGTGCGCGGGTCGAGGTCGAGGTCGTGGTGGTGGCCGTCGACGGTCAGTCCGATGGGGATGGTGGTGGTCAAGTCCGCTCCCGTGAGGGTGACGGAACCGGTCCGGCTCCTGGACCCACCGTGGCACGACCCCGGGTCCGGAGCATGGGACCCCTGGTCCCAGGACACGGGGGACAGGCGTGGTCATCCGGGCGACCACATCCGGGGGTACGTGCCGGCCGAGCGCCTCCTCCTCGCCGCATGATCACGTCTTCGGTGGCATCTGCCTGGTGTCAGGGGGGTCGGTCGCCACCGAGATCGTGATCATGGACCGGGCACGACGCACGGCCATCACCGTCCTCGCCACCGACGAGGCGAGCTTCGTGCACGGGGCGGTGCTGCCGGCCGACGGCGGGCGGATCGCGGTCTGAGGCGGGATCCTCGGCGTCCGGGGAACGGACGGGCCGTTCGTGGCGTCCACGCGCACGGACGGCCCGTCCGTGCCGCTCGAGGAGGAGGGAACCGCCGCCGTGCGCCTGCTGACGTTGAACCTCTGGGCCGAGCACGGAGACCGGGCCGCCCTGCTCCGCGACCTGGTCGCCCGGCTCGACCCCGACCTGCTCGTGCTGCAGGAGACCGTGGTGCGCGAGGGCCACGACCAGGTGCGCGACCTGGTCGGCGACGACGTCGAGATCGTGCACTCCACGCGGCGCGACGGCGACGGGATGGGGATCAGCACCGTGAGCCGCTGGCCGATCCGTGCGGCCCACGAGCTCGACCTCCGCGCCGGCTCCCGCGTCGGGGACTTCCCGGCGACGACGCTCCTCGCCGAGATCGACACCCCCGACGGCCCGCTCGTCCTGGTCAACCACTTCCCGAGCTGGCAGCTGCACCTCGAGGCCGAGCGGTGCGCCCAGACCCTGCTCGCCGCGCGCGCCATCGAGGAGCTCGCTCCCGATCTGGACGCACCCGTCGTCGTCGCCGGGGACCTCGACGCCGACCCGGACGCCGACAGCGTCCGCTTCTGGACCGGCCGCCACCCGCTGGACGGGTTCAGCGTGTGCTACCGCGTCGCGTGGGACGCGGTCCACCCCGGGGAGCCCGGCCACACCTACACGCCGGCGAACCCGCTGCTCGTCGACGAGGACTGGCCGTTCCGCCGCATCGACCACGTCCTGGTCCGCTGCGCCGAGCACGGCGGGGCGGCCCTGCGCATCCGGGACTGCCGCATCGTCGGGGACGACCCGCCCGTCAGCGAC
>NZ_JBVPVA010000099.1:0-10378 GCF_055612215.1 Actinomycetospora sp.
GAACCCACAGGCGTGGGCGAGGGCGTCCACGGCCGCGACGGCCTCCGTGAGCGGCTTCCGACGAGCGAGGTCGAACGCGGTGCGCACCGGTGAGGTGATGGGGCAGCCGAAACTCTCGGCGGTCTCATCGGGCCCGAGCCGGTGGGTGCGGACTACGACGTCGTCGGGCGGCAGCCGACAATGCTCGGTCAGGAGGATCTCGGGCTCGTCCCACGGACAATCGACGTCGTAGGCGAGCGCGGCCAGCGGCCCGGCGACGATTCCGCGGCCCCGACTCCAGGTGCACAGGGCCTGCACGCGCACGCGGATGTCGCGCTCGGTCTCGGCCCCGACGTAGACGTCGCGGTGGAGGCGGACGAAATCGGGTCCGCGGAGCCGGTCCTTGGTGAGCAGGCCGAGCTCGACCGCGAGCGAACCTCGGAACGGTACCCGGGTCCATCGGGTCGGCGTCTCCACGTCGACTTGGAGGGCGTTCGCCTCCGATCGGTTCCCTCGTGCGGAGACGAGGTCCGGGGTTGGGCCACCGGGCCGTGATCACCGGGCACCTGGAGGGACGGTCCACAGTGCTGGAGCCCTCCAGGTGCCCGTTGATCACCGGTGGCGGCGGACCCGGGCAGGCGGCCTCTGCCAGAACGCCCCTCGCGAGTGATCACCGGGCACTTGGCGGGGTGCACCACGGGGGTTGATCCCTCCATGTGCCCGTCGATCACCGACGAGGGGGACGCCGGGCCGGAACGGACGGACCCCGGACACCTCAGCCGTCGGCGAGGGCCGCCCGCGCGAGGTCGACGGCCCGCTCCGCCGGGACGCCCAGCTCCCGCATGCGGGCGGCGTACTCCCGGGCCGCCTCCCGGGCCTCGTCACGGCCCGGCCCGGACGACGCCGCCGGGTCCACCACGAACGTCCCGAGCCGGCCGCGGGTCTCCACGACGCCCGCCGCCTCGAGCTCCCGGTACGCGCGGGCGACGGTGTTGGCCGCGAGCCCGAGGTCGACCGCGAGCCGGCGCACGGCCGGCAGGCGGGTGTGCGGCGTCAGTCGGCCGGCGCGCACCAGCGAGGTCACCGACGCCCGCACCTGCTCGTAGGGGGCGACGGGCGAGTCGGGGTCCACGTCGATCAGCGACACCGGGTCGGTCACGCCGGCCATCATCCCGGCCCGGCGAACCCGCGCCCGAGGTCGTCGAACGCCTCGCCGACGAGCGCCCGCAACCGGGCCCCGTCGCCGGCGGGCACGTCGAGCCACGTCGTGAACACGCCGCGCATGGCGGCCACGACGACGCGGGCGAACACCTGCGGGCGGAGCTCCCCCGGGGCGCAGTCCCACCGGGCGGCGGCGTCGAGAGCGACGGCCCGCTCCCACGCGGCGTAGCGGACGCCGGCGCGCGCGGACACCTCGGGCACCGTCTCGATCAGCCGCAGGCGGCGGCGCAGCACCGGCACGTCGTCGTCGGCGTACGCGTTGACCTGCAGGAACGCCGCGCGGCACGCGCTGACCGGGTCGAACCCCGGGGGCACCGTCCGCAGCGTCGCGACCAGGCCGGCGAGGGCGTCGTCCAGCTCGCCGAGGACGACGTCGAGCTTCGTCGGGAAGTACCGGAAGAACGTGCGGCGCCCGACGCCGCCGGCGGCCGCGAGGTCGTCGACGGTGACCGCGTCGAACCCCCGGACCGCGAACAGCTCCAGGGCGGCGGCCTCGAGGCGCCGGGCCCGCACGGTGCGGGTGGTGGCGGAGGTCACCCCGACAGTGTCCCCCGCGCGTGGTCGGAGCGGCACCGGAACCGCGCGCGTAGCAAACGAGATCGCGATCACGCCCCCGCCGATCGGTCGGGGTCTCCTGCCCACGCCGTCGGGGCGAATGGCACCGAGTGCCGCCTAGCGTCTGCCTCGCCCGAGGTGTCCAGCCCAGGAGGTAGCCATGGCCGACCCCATCGCTGACCAGGAGACCCCGCTCGTCGAGGAGACCCTCGTCGAGGAGGTCTCGATCGACGGCATGTGCGGCGTCTACTGATGACCGCGGCTCCGGTCGGGGAGGACACCGAGACCGTGTCCTCCCCGGCCGGCGCCTTCGACCCGGCCCTCCCGTACCGGCTCTCCTCGTCGGTCTCGGTGCGCCCGGAGTCGTTCGGCGCCCTCGTCTACGACTTCCACACCCGCCGACTGTCCTTCCTCAAGACGAAGCCGCTGGTCCACGTCGTGCAGGCGCTGGAGCACCACGAGGACGTGCACGGCGCGCTCGCCGACGCGGGGGTCACCGAGACCGAACGCGACCAGTACCTGCGCGCCCTCGCCGGGCTGGCGCAGTCGGGCACGATCACGCCCCGGTAGAGGGAGAGCCACCACATGAAGCTCGTCGAGCACTTCACCCACGGCCTGACCTCCCCGATCTGCCTGACCTGGGAGCTCACCTACGCCTGCAACCTGTCCTGCGTGCACTGCCTGTCCAGCTCCGGGCGGCGCGACCCGAACGAGCTCTCGACCGACGAGGCCAAGGCCGTCATCGACGAGCTCCAGCGCATGCAGGTCTTCTACGTCAACATCGGCGGCGGCGAGCCGACCGTGCGCAGCGACTTCTGGGAGCTGCTGGACTACGCGATCGCCCACGACGTCGGGGTCAAGTTCTCCACCAACGGCGTGAAGCTGGACAAGGCCCGGGCGGCGCAGCTCGCGGCGACCGACTACGTCGACGTGCAGATCTCCCTCGACGGTGCGACGGCGGAGGTCAACGACCACGTCCGCGGGCCCGGCTCCTACGACACGGCCATCCGCGCGATGGAGAACCTGTACGAGGCCGGGTTCGGGCAGTTCAAGATCAGCGTGGTGGTGACGCGGCAGAACGTCGACCAGCTCGACGACTTCAAGGCGATCGCCGACCGCTACGGCGCCCAGCTGCGGATCACCCGCCTGCGCCCGTCCGGCCGCGGCGCCGACTCCTGGGACGAGCTGCACCCGACGCAGGCCCAGCAGCGCCAGCTCTACGACTGGCTGGTGGCCCGCGGCGAGGACGTCCTCACCGGCGACTCGTTCTTCCACCTCTCGGCGTACGGGCAGGAGCTCCCGGGGCTCAACCTGTGCGGCGCGGGTCGCGTGGTGTGCCTGATCGACCCGGTCGGCGACGTGTACGCGTGCCCGTTCGCGATCCACGACCAGTTCCTCGCCGGCAACGTCCGCGGCGACGGCGGCTTCCAGGAGGTCTGGCAGCACTCGGAGCTGTTCGCCGAGCTCCGCGGGCCGCAGTCGGGCGGGGCGTGCACGAAGTGCTCGCACTACGACGCCTGCCAGGGCGGCTGCATGGCGGCGAAGTTCTTCACCGGCCTGCCCCTCGACGGCCCCGACCCGGAGTGCGTCCTCGGCAACGGGGAGACGGCGCTGGCGACGCTCGAGATGGACACCGTCATCCCGAAGCCGTCGCTGGACCACTCGCACAGGAAGGCCCGCGGCGAGCGCAAGGACGGCGGCCCGGTGCCGCTCACCCTCTCGGTGCGCCGCCCGGACAAGGCGTGTGACTCCGACCCCCTCGCGGGCGAGGGTCGCCGGCTCCCGGCCGGGGTGCGGGTCACCTGAGCCGGTTCCCCTGATCGGCCCCCGGTGCCGTGTGCGCCCGACCCGCGGCACCGGGGTCGCCCCGTGAGCACCGGGGTCGCCGCGTGAGGACCACGACCGCCCCGGTCCCTCGAGGCCCGGATGAGCGTCCCGCTGTACTGACCACTTCGGGACTCCTCGCCGGGCGCGTGGTGCCCTCGCGGGTGCTGTTCGGCCCGCACGCGACCGACCTCGCGGACCCGGCGCGCCCGGGCGGCTTCTCCGCCGACCACGTCACCTACTACGCCCGCCGGGCCGCCGGCGGTGCTGGGGTGATCGTCACCGAGGTCGCCTCGGTGCACGACTCCGACCGGCCCTACGAACGCGCCCCGCGCGCCGCCGATGCCGCCGCCGCCCCGGGGTGGGCGGCGATCGGCCGGGCGTGCCGCGCGCACGGGACCCTCGTGCTCGCCGGGCTCGGCCACGCGGGCGGCCAGGGCAGCTCCGCCCACCACCGGCGCCCGCTCTGGGCGCCGTCGGCCGTGCCCGACCCCGTGACCCGCGAGGTGCCGGTCGCGATGGACGACGCGGCGATCGCCGCGGTCGTCGCCGGGTTCGCGACGGCCGCCGGTGCGGCGCGCGACGCGGGGCTGGACGGCGTCGAGATCCAGGCCGGCCAGTACGCCCTGCTGCGCCAGTTCCTGTCCCCGCTCACCAACCACCGCACCGACCGCTGGGGCGCCGAGCGGGACCTGCTGCTGCGCGAGACCCTCGCGGCGGTGCGCGCGGCCGTCGGCACCGACGGCGTCGTCGGCCTGCGCCTCGCCGTCGACGAGCTCGCGCCGTGGGCGGGCCTGACCCCGGCGACCGTGCGCGTCCCCGCCGGGGTCGACTACGTCGTCGGGGTGCAGGGGAGCGGGCTCGCGGTCGGCGCCACGCGCCCGGACGCCCACACCCCGCGCGGCCACGGTCGGCCCCTCGCGGCGGCGTTGCGGCGGGCGGCCCCGGCGGGGACGGCCGTGGTCCTCGCGGGCGGCGTCGTCGAGCCGGCGGAGGCGGAGGTGGCACTGGCGGACGGCACCGCCGACCTCGTCGAGATGACCCGCGCGCTCGTCGCCGACCCGGACCTCGTGGCGACGGCGCGCGCCGGGCGCGCCCCCCGGCCGTGCGTGCTGACCAACGAACGGTGCCGCGTGCGCGACGGCCGCAACGTCGCCGTCTCCTGCAGCGTCGCGCCCGTCGAGGAGGCCTTCGCGGTGCCGCCCGTGCCGCCCGTGCCGCCCGTGCCCGCGGGGCCGCGCGACGTCCGCGTCGTCGGGGGCGGACCCGCCGGGCTGGAGGGTGCGCGGGTGCTCGCGGCGGCCGGCTACCGCGTCGTGCTCCACGAGCGCGACGACGAGCTCGGCGGCGCGCTGCGGGTGGTGGCGCGGCTGCCCGGCCGGGGTCGCTACGCCGACCTCGTCGCCTGGTGGCGGGCCGAGCTGGCGCAGCTCGGCGTCGTGGTGCGGACGTCGGACGCGGTCACCACCGACGACACGGCGCTCCCGACGCTGTGGGCGACCGGCGGCCTCGACCGCGACCCGTCGTTGCCCGCGGCCCCGACGGCCCGCGCGGCGGCCGTGCTCGCCGGGGTCGACCCGCCGCCCGGGCCCGTCGTGGTGCTCGACCCGGTCGGGGACGCCACAGGGGTCGGCGTCGCCGAGCTCCTCGCCGGGCGCGGCCGGGACGTCACGCTGGTGACCCCGGACCCGGTCGTCGGGCACGAGCTCGGGCCGGGCGGGGACCTCGTGCCGGCCGCGGCCCGGCTCGCCGCCGCCGGCGTGGGCCGGGTGGTGCGCACGGTGCCGGTGCGCTGGGCCGGCGGCGTGCTGCACCTGCGGGACGCCGCGACCGGCGCGCCGTCGACGCTGCCCTGCGCGGCGGTCGTCGACGCCGCCCGCGGCCTCCCCGGCCCGGTCCCGGCCGGTGCGGAGCCGGTGGACGGGCTGCTCGTCACCGGCCGCACGGTCCTCGCGGGCGACGTGCTCGCCCCCCGCACCGTCCACGACGCCGTGCTGGACGGCCGGCGGGCGGCCGCGCGACTCGCGGCCCTCGCCGTCGGGACCCCGCCGTGACCCTGCCCCGCCCCGGTGACCCGGTCGTCCTCGGCCCGCTGACCCTGCGCAACCGGATCGTCTTCCCCGCCCACCTGACGAACGCGGCGGTCGGGGGGATGCCGACCGACCGGCACGCCGCGTACTACGCCGCCCGCGCCGCGGGGGGCGCCGCGATGGTGATCACCGAGGAGCACTCCGCCGGCGAGCACGACCGCCCCTACGAGAAGCTGATCCGCGGCACCGACCCGGCGATCGTCGGGGGCCTGCGCCGGCTCACCGACGCCGTCCACGCCCACGGCGCGGTGGTGCTGGCGCAGGTCGGGCACAACGGCGGCCAGTCCTCGTCGCGGTACTCGGGCGTGGCGGTCACCGCGCCCTCGCCGGTGCCCGACCCGATGTTCCGCGAGGTCCCGCGCGCCCTCACCCCGCGCGACCTCGACGACCTCGTCGCCGGGTTCGCCCGCACCGCCGGGCACGTCGTGGCCGGGGGCTACGACGGCCTCGAGGTCCAGGCCTCGCAGGCCTCGGTGATCCGCCAGTTCCTCTCGCCGCCGACCAACCACCGCGACGACGTGTACGGCGAGGACCCGGCGCGGCTGCTCGTCGCGATCCTCGCCGCGGTCCGCGCGGTGCTCGGGCCGGGCCGGGTCCTGGGGGTGCGGCTGCAGGGCTACGAGGGGGTCGCGGGCGGGCTCACGGCCGCCGACGCGGCGGCGACGGCCCGACGCGTCGAGGGCCTCGTGGACTACCTCAACACCGCGGTCGGGGTGGCGACCGTGACGCTGCCGCTGATCGAGCCGCCGATGGGCGTGCCGGCCGGGTACGCGGCGGCGGTCCCGACCGCGGTGAAGGGCGCGCTGCGGACCGCGACCACGGTGCCGGTGGTCGGGGTGGGGCGGTTCACCGAGCCGGCGCAGGTGGCGGCGACCCTCGCGGCCGGGACGTGCGACCTCGTCGGCGTGGTGCGCGGGCAGATCGCGGACCCCGGGTTCGCGACGGCGGTGCTCACCGGCCGGCGGGTCCGGCGCTGCGTCGGGTGCAACCAGGAGTGCATCGCCGCGGTCGGGATGAACCGACGCCTGGGGTGCGTGGTGAACCCGCGGGCCGGGCGGGAGGCCGAGCCGCTCCCCGCGCCGGGCGTGCGACGACGGGTGCTGGTCGCGGGCGGCGGCCCGGCCGGCCTGTCCGCCGCGGTCGCCGCCGCCCGGCGCGGCCACGACGTGCACCTGGTCGAGGCGGGCGAGCGGCTCGGCGGGCAGGTGGCCTGGGGGGCGACCGCGCCCGGGCGCGGCGAACTGGGCCACCTCGTCGCCGACCTGGCCGCGGAGCTCACGGGTCTCGGCGTGCGCACCACGCTGCGGACGACCGTCGACGACGCACTGGTCGCGGCGCACGCGCCCGACGTCGTCATCGACGCGACGGGGTCCGTGGCGCAGCGCCCTGCGTGGGCGGGCGAGGCGGTTCTCGACGTCGAGGACGTGCTGCGCGGCGGGGCGCGACCGCGAGGGCGGGTCCTGGTGGTCGACGAGGCGGGCGGACACGCCGCGCCCTCGGCCGCGGAGGTGCTGGCACGTGCGGGCGCGTCGGTGACGACGGTGACCTCGGCGCTGGTCGCCGCGGGGGACCTCGGGGCGACGCTGGAGGGGCCGCGCTGGGCCCGGCGGGCGGCGGCGCTCGGCATCGCCCAGGAGGTGGAGACGGTCGTGCTGGGCGCCGGGGCGGGGACGGTGCGGCTGCTCCACCACCTCACCGGCACCGAGGAGACCCGGGCGGTGGACGCGGTCGTCGCGTGCGGTCCGCGGGCGGCGCGGGCGCCGGTCACCGCATGCGCGCCGGTGGTCCGCGTCGGTGACGCAGTGGCGCCGCGCCGGCTCGACGCCGCCGTCCGGGAGGGGCACGACGCGGCGGTCGAGGTCTGACGGGCAACCCAGGGGTTGCGTGTCCGGAAGAGCAACCTTAGGGTTGCCTGTCATGGAGGACGACGCCGTGTTCCGGGCCCTCGCGGACCCGACGCGGCGCCACCTGCTCGACGCGCTGTACGAGCGCGACGGCCGGACGTTGTCGGAGCTCGCCGAGGGCCTCGCCATGAGCCGGCAGGCGGTCACCAAGCACCTCGCGGTGCTCGAGGAGGCGGGCCTGGTCACGGCGGTGCGCCGGGGCCGGGAACGCCACCACCACCTCAACCCGGCGCCGCTGGCCGACGTCGGGGACCGCTGGATCCGTCGCTACCACCGGGCGCGGGTGGACGCCCTCACCGACCTCAGACGAGCCCTGGAGGACCCCGTGCCCGAGACGGCCGAGACGACGTACCCGGCGGCCACCGCCTTCGTCTACGTCAGCTACATCCGCACCACGCCCGAGAAGCTGTGGGAGGCGCTGACGACGCCCGCGTTCATCCGCCGCTACTTCGACGGCGGCGGCCCGGACTCCGACTGGCGGGTGGGCTCGCCGGTGCGCTGGAGCATGAGCGGCGAGCCCTCGCACGACTGGGACCAGCACGTCCTCGAGGCCGACCCGCCGCGCCGGTTGGCCTACACCTGGCACACCTACCAGCCCGAGATGCAGGAGATGTTCGGCTGGTCGGACGAGAAGCTGGCGGAGCTGCGACAGGAGCCGGTCTCGCGGGTGACCTTCGAGATCGAGCAGGTCCTCGACAACGCCGTGAAGCTCACGGTCACCCACGACGGCTTCGTCCCCGGCAGCGAGATGCTCGCCGGGATCGCCGGCGGCTGGCCCGGCATCCTGTCCAACCTCAAGTCGCTGCTCGAGACCGGCGAGGTGGTGGCCGGGCGCGGCTGACACGCTGCGCGGGTGGAGGTCTCCCGCGTCCGTGCCGCCGACTGTGCCGGCACCGACCTGCTGCTGGTCCCGGTCGGCGCGCTCGAGCAGCACGGCCCGCACCTGCCCCTGGGCACCGACTCGACGGTCGCGGCGACGGTGGCCGGGCGGACCGGGCTGCCGGTGACGCCTCCGGTCGCGTTCGGCGCCTCGGGGGAGCACGAGTCCTTCCCGGGCACCGTGTCGATCGGCACCGAGGTGCTGGCGGCGGTGCTCGTCGAGATCGGGCGGTCGGCCTGCCGGTGGGCGGCGCGGCTGTGCTTCGTCAACGGGCACGGCGGCAACCTCCCGGCGCTCGTCACCGCGACGACGCTGCTGCGGGCCGAGGGGCGCGACGTCGGGTGGCACTCGTGCGGGGTGCCGGGCGCGGACGCGCACGCCGGGCGGCACGAGACCTCGGTGATGCTCGCGCTGGCCCCCGACGACGTCCGGACCGACCTCGCCGCCGCGGGCAACACCGCCCCGCTCGCCGAGCTCATGCCCGCCATCCGGGCCGGCTCGGTGGCCGCGGTCAGCCCGAACGGCGTGCTGGGCGACCCGGACGGGGCGAGCGCCGGGGAAGGCGCGGAGACGGTCGCGGTGATGGCCGCGGCGCTGCGGGACGCGCTGGCCGACTGGCGCGTCGACGAGCGGGGGCGGCTGGGCTGAGACCGCCGGCGGCTCACCCGGTCCGGGCGCTGCGCAGCGCGGTGACCGAGGCCCCGTCGCCCGGGACCGCGGGCGTGCGACCGCGCAACCAGCAGCTCAGCGCCTCCAGCGGCGCGGGGCGCAGGTGCAGGAAGCCCTGCGCGGCGCCCACCCCGACGGCGCGGAGGAACTCCTGTTGCTCGGGCCGCTCGACGCCCTCGGCGACGGTGCTCAGCCCGAGCTGCCGCGCCATGTGCACGACGGCCTCGACGACGGTCCGGTCCGCGGTGTTCGTCGGGCAGCCCGCGACGAACGAGCGGTCGATCTTCACGAGATCCAGGGGCAGCGTGCGCAGCGTGGTGAGCGCCGAGTAGCCGGTGCCGAAGTCGTCGATGGCGAGCGTGACCCCGATGTCGCCGGTCAGTTCGTCGAGGCCGGCCCGCACCGCCGGGGTGTCGAGGACCACCGACTCGGTGATCTCGAAGACCAGCCGGTGCGGCGCGAGGTCGTGGTCGGCCAGGCAGGCCCGGACCCCGGGCAGGAAGCCGGGGTCGGTCAGCTGCGCGGCGGACAGGTTCACGTGCAGCGCGAGCGGCTCGGCGGTGACCGCGTCCAGGGCCGCGACGTCGGCGCAGGCGAGACGCAGTACGAGGCTCCCGATGCCCCGGATCGCCCCGGTCCGCTCGGCGGTCGAGATGAAGGCGTCGGGCAGGAGCAGGCCGCGGGTCGGGTGGTCCCAGCGCACGAGGGCCTCGACCGCGATCGGGCGACCGTCGTCGAGGGCGACCACGGGCTGGTAGTGGACGACGAACTGGCCGGTGTCGACGGCGGTCCGCAGCTCGGACTCCAGTGCGGCCTGGGCGTCGGCCCGGAGCAGGTCGGCGTCGAAGACCTGGACCCGGTTCTTGCCCTTCGCCTTCGCCGCGTACATCGCGATGTCGGCCCGCTGCACGAGCTGCTCCACCGTGATGCCCGGGGTCGCGGGAGCGAGGCCGATGCTCACCCCGACCTGGGTGTGCCGTCCGCCGAGGTCGACCGGGGAGGCGATGACCTGCACCAGACGCTCGGCGACCGTCCCGCCCCGCGTGTCGTCGTCGACCAGCACGGCGAACTCGTCGCCGCCGAGGCGCGCGCACAGGTCCGCCGCACGCACGGCGCGCCGGATCCGGGCGCCGATGATCCGCAGGAGCTCGTCGCCGGCCGCGTGCCCCAGGCCGTCGTTGACGGTCTTGAAGTCGTCGAGGTCGAGGACCAGGACGACCGGCCCGGGCTGCGTGGATCCCTGACCGTGCCGGGCC
>NZ_JBVPVA010000104.1:0-10589 GCF_055612215.1 Actinomycetospora sp.
GCCCGGCCGATCGCCATGACCCTTCCCGGCATCCGGAAGATCGACCTCGGCCCGTCCGGGCGGGTCGGGGAGCGCGGGACGTCCCGCCGACCTTCCGCCCTCCGGAAGCGCCGTTGGGTGCGCCGGTCCGGCGCGCGCAGACTCCGAGGTGTCGTCGGATGCACCCGGAGCTGCCTGTGGACGCCACCGGCCCCGCCCCGGCCGCGCCGCCGCCGGCCGCGCCCCGCGCCGCCGCCACCGGCCCGGTCGTCGCCCGTGCCCTGCGGCTGCTCGCGGCGTTCTCCGACGACCGCCCGACGATGACGCTCTCGGAGCTGGCCCGCCGCGCAGACGTCCCGCTGTCGACCGCGCACCGCCTCGTCGCCGACCTCGAGGCGTGGGGGGCGGTGGAGCGCGACGGCACCGGCCGCTACCAGATCGGGCTGCGGCTCTTCGAGGTCGGCGCGCTGGCTCCGCGCGGGCCCGGGCTCCGCGAGCGCGCGCTGCCCTACCTCGAGGACCTCTGCCAGGTCACCCGCGAGAACGTCCAGCTCGCGGTCCGCGAGGACGAGGAGGTGGTCTACGTCGAGCGTCTGGCCGGGACCCGGGCCGTGGAGGTGCTCACCCGGGTCGGTGGGCGGTTCGCGCTCACCGCCACCGGGGTCGGGCTCGTGCTGCTCGCGCACGCCCCGACCGACGTCGTCGAGCGGGTCCTCGCCGGACCCTTCCCGAGGTACACGCGATGGACCCTCACCGACCCGGTGCGCCTGCGGGAGTCCCTCGCGGCCGTCCGGGCCCGCGGCTACGCGGTGAGCGATCGCCAGGTCACCGCGGACGCGATCTCGGTCGCCGCGCCGGTCCGCGACCCGACCGGCGAGGTCGTCGCCGCCGTGTCCGTCGTCGCCCACCACCGCTCCGGGTCGGCCTCGCTGCTCGCGCCGCTGGTGCGCACCAGCGCGAACGGCGTCTCGCACGCCCTCGCCGCGCGGCCGGGTCCGCGGCCCGCGCGCCGCCCCTGATCGACATGCGCCGGGGTGTTGCGTGGATCACGTCGTCTTTCCTACCGTGCTGGTCTGAGACATCAGATGTCTGGGCCGGAGCGGGCAGGAGTCACGGGCATGTCGACCGTCAGCACCTCCGAGTCCACCGACGTCGACCGACGCCGCCTCCCCCGGGCCCACCCGGTCTCGTGGTGGATGCTCGGCATCACCACCACCGCCATCCTGATCACCTCGATCGACCGGGTCATCCTCCCGACGCTGCTGCCCGACATCTCCGGCGAGTTCGGGCTGGACGCGACCACCGGCGGCCTGCTGGTGTCGCTGTCCTACGCGGGCACCTTCCTCGGCGCGATCGCGTTCGGGGTGCTGGGCGACGCGTTCGGCCGCGGCCCGCGCCGCGCCTGGGCCTGGATCGCCGCGGTCGCCGTCACCTGCGTCTCGTCGGTCGTCACCGCCTTCACCCGGACCCTGGCCGGGCTCGCGACCTGGCGGGTGTTCATGGGCGTGGGCACCGGGGCGATGGAACCGGTGAACGTCGCCATGGTCTCGGACTGGTGGCCGCAGGAACGGCGCGGGTTCGCCACCGGCGTGCACCACACCGGGTTCCCGATCGGCCAGTTCCTCGGGCCGGCGCTCATCGGCGCGATCCTCGTCGGCGGCACGTGGCGTGACGCGTTCCTCTGGATCCCCTTCCTCGCCGTCCCGATCATGCTCGCGCAGCTCTTCGTCGGCTCGCCCCGCAACCTCGAGCGCGTCAACCGGTGGATCACCGAGCACCGCCTCACACCGTCGGTGCGGACCGACGAGGTCGCGCGGGTGGACAACCCGGTGCGGATGCTGCGGTCCGCGGCGCGGGAGCGCAACGTCTGGTGGGGGTCGCTGACGGCGTTCGGGCTGCTGTGGGCCGAGGCCGGCGTCACCGCCTTCCTCACGACGCAGCTCGTCACCCAGGCCGGCATGTCCCTGGCCGTCGCGGCGGTGGTCTCGGGCGCCTCGGGGATCACCGGCTGGCTCGGCCAGGTCGTGTGGGGGACGGCCTCCGACCGGATCGGCCGCAAGCCCGCGCTCTACATCATCTGCCTCGGGTGGACGGTCACGGTCGCGGCGATGCCGCTGATCCACGGCGCGGCCACGGCCTGGACGATCCTGCTCGCCTGGGGCCTCTTCCGGAACTCGCCGTTCCCCGTCGTCTACTCGCTGATCATCGACTCGACGCCGAAGGCCGCGTCGTCGGGGATGGGCCTGACCATCGGCCTGGCCTTCGGCCTCTCCGGGGTCTTCGGGCCGGCCGTGTCGGGCTGGATGATCGACGAGATCGGCTTCACCAGCAACTACCTGCTCATGGCCGCGATCTGCCTGGCCATGGTGCTCCCGGTCCACTTCGTGCGCGAGACCGTGCGCGACCGCCGGCGTACCGCCGGGCAGGCCGGGTCCGCGTCGTGATCCTCGCGTCGGCGCTCGGCGAGCCGGAGGGCCCGGTCGCGCTCGCCGACGGGTCGTGGCTGGTGGTCGAGATGTCGGCCGACCGCGGCTGCGTCACCCACCTCGACGCGGACGGGAGCGGCCGCCGGGCCCTCGCCCGCACCGGGCGCCCCAACGGGCTCGCCGTCGACGCCCGCGGCCACGTGTGGATCGCGGAGTCGCAGCGGGCCGCGGTGCTCGTCCTGACCCCCGACGGCGAGGTCACGACCCGGGTGACCCGCGCCCCGGACGCCCCGCTGCGGTTCCCCAACGACCTCGCCTTCGGCCCCGACGGCGCGCTCTACCTCACCGACTCCGGCATCACCACCGACGAGTTCTTCCGCGACGGCGACATCCGCGGCGACTTCGCGGCGGCCCCCTACGACGGCCGCGTCCTGCGCATCGACCCCGGGACGCTCGAGGTCACCGTCCTCGACACCAACCTGCGCTTCGCCAACGGGCTCGCCTTCGACGCGGCCGGCGACCTGTTCGTCGACGAGACGATGACGGGGATGGTCTTCCGGTACCGGCTCTCCCGCTCCTCCACGACTCGGGAGAACTTCGCGAACGTCCTCGACCCGTCGCTGTCCACGCGCTACCGCGGGCCGGACGGGATGGCGTTCGACGCCGAGGGCCGGCTCTGGTGCGCGGTCTTCGGGCAGGGGGACGTGACCGTACTCGGCCCCGACGGACGCGTCGTCGACCGGCTGCCCACCCACGGCTCCCGCCCGACCAACGTCGCCTTCGCCCACGGCGACGCCCCGCGACTGGTCGTGACCGAGGTGGAGCACGGCACCCTGGAGGTCCACGACGTGCCCGTGGGCGGGCTCCCGCTCCACGCGGGTGGAGGGCCCGGGACCGGCTAGGGCACCGGCCCCGCGCGGCGGAGGTGGTCACGCACCCAGTGCTCGACCTCGGTCACGTGCGTCGTCGCCGCGGTCCACGCCGCCAGCGAGTCCCGCGCCCGCAGCGCGCGCAGGATCGCGTCGTGCTGGGCGTGGGTCCAGGCCGTCGCGTCCTGCTCGACCACGCCGCGCCAGATCCGGACGCGGGCCGTCCGCCCGGCGACGGCCGCGGCGAGCGAGTCCAGCGTGGGGTTCCCGGTGGCGGCGACGATCGCCGCGTGGAACTCGACGTCCTCGGCCACCAGGCGCTCGGGGTCGGTCAGCGCCCGCATCCGTGCGCAGCGGGCGGCGAGGTCGTCGAGACCGGCGTCGTCGATGCGCGTGGCGGCCAGAGCCGTCGCGCCCGGCTCGAGGATCCGGCGGCACTCGAAGAGCTCGGCGACCCCGCGCTCGTCGACCAGCTCGAGGAAGGCCCCGGCCGCCCGCACCAGCCGGTCGGGGCGCAGGTCGGTGACGAACGTGCCGTCCCCGCGCCGGACCTCGAGGACCCCGGCGCCGGAGAGCGCCCGGACCGCCTCGCGCAGCGAGAGCCGGGACACCCGCAGGCTCGCCGCGAGGTCCGCCTCCGGGGGCAGGCGCTCCCCGGCGCGGAACTCCCCGGCCTCGATCCGGGCCACGAGCGCGCCCACGACGCGGTCGACGACGCTGCCGCTCACGGGGGCGTCCGCGCCCACACCGGTCCGTCGGGGAAGGCGTACGCGCGGCGCGTCTCCGGGAGGATCTCGGCGCTGTACCCGGGGCGTTCCGGCGCCCGGTAGGAGGTGCCGACGAGCCGCACCGGGTCGACGAAGTGCTCGTGGAGGTGGTCGACGTACTCGACCATCCGCTCCTCGCGCGAGGCGCCGACCGCGACGTAGTCGAACATCGCCAGGTGCTGCACCAGCTCGCACAGCCCGACCCCGCCGGCGTGCGGGCAGACCGGGACGTCGTGCGCGGCGGCGAGCAGCAGGACGGCGACGGCCTCGTCCACCCCGCCCGGCCGGGTGGCGTCGAGCTGGCAGACGCCCATGGCGCCGGCCGCGAGGAACTGCTTGAACATCACCGCGTTGTGGGCGTGCTCGCCGGTGGCGACCCGGGTCGGGGCGATCGCGCGGGCGATCGCGGCGTGGGCGAGGACGTCGTCGGGACTCGTCGGCTCCTCGAACCAGTGGATGTCGAACGGCGCGAGCGCCTCCATCCAGCGCAGGGCGTCCTCGACGCCGAGGGTCTGGTTGGCGTCGATCATGAGACGGCGGCGCGGGCCGAGGACCTCGCGCGCGATCGCGCACCGGCGGACGTCGTGCGCCAGGTCGGCGCCGACCTTGAGCTTGACCGACTCCCAGCCCGCGTCCACGGCCTCGCGGCAGAGCCGTTCCAGCGTCGCGTCGTCGTACCCGAGCCACCCCGCGCTCGTCGTGTAGGCGGGGTAGCCCTCGGCCTCGAGCGTCGCGGTCCGCGCGGCCCGCCCGGGGACGCGGGCGTCCAGCAGGTCGCGCGCGGCGGCGGGGGTGAGGACGTCGCGCAGGTAGCGCCAGTCGACCAGGTCGACGATCTGCTGGGGATCCATGTCGGCGAGCAGCCGCCAGACGGGCTGGCCGGCGACCTTGCCCGCGAGGTCCCAGGCGGCGTTGACGACGGCGGCGAGGCCCAGCTGGACGACGCCCTTCGCCGGGCCCAGCCAACGCAGCTGGCTGTCGGCCTGCAGCCACCGCGAGAACCCCCCGAGGTCGCCGACGACCTCGGCGACCTCCCACCCCACGGCGCGCCGTCCGATGGCGGCCGCCGCCGCGACGGCCAGCTCGTTGCCGCGCCCGATGGTGAAGGTGAACCCGTGGCCCTCGGGGCCGGAGTCGGAGTCGGAGTGGAGCACGACGTAGGCCGCCGAGTAGTCCGGCGCCTCGTTCATCGCGTCCGACCCGGCGAGGTCCCGCGACGTGGGGAACCGCAGGTCCACGGTCTCCACGGCGGCAATCACCGCGCCCACGGGCCCTCCCGGTCGTCCGGCCGCCGCCTCCCGACGGTCGGGCTCCACCGTGGCAGAGCGAGACGTCAGATGTCCACGCGTCCCCGACCGGCCGTCGTCGGTGCGGCCGGGACCCGACCCCGAGCGCGCCTAGTTTCGAGGTGTGTTCCGACGCCGAGTCACCCCGCGCACCGACGCGGGTCTCCGCCGGCTGTGGCCCTACCTGCGCGCGCACCGTGGCGCGCTCGCCGTCGTCGCCGTGATGTCGGCGGCCACGGCCGCGACGTCCCTGGCCCAGCCGTTGCTGGTGGGGCGGGTGGTCGCCGCCGTGCAGGCCTCGACCCCGGTCCTGCCGGTCGCCGGGCTGCTCGTCGCGATCCTCGTGGGCGGGGCGCTCGTGGGCGCGGTGCAGTCGTTCCTCCTGCAGCGCACCGCCGAGGGCCTGGTGCTCTCGACCCGCCGCACGCTGGCGGAGCGGATGCTGGCGCTGCCCGTGGCGCAGTACGACGCCCGCCGGACCGGTGACCTCATGTCCCGGATCGGGGCCGACACGACCCTGCTGCGCGCCGTCGTGACGTCGGGGCTGTTCGAGATCGCCAGCTCGGTGGTGATCGTGGTGGGCGCCGCGGTCGCGATGGCGCTGGTCGACGTCGTGCTGCTCGGGGTCACGCTGCTCGCCGTCGCGCTCGGGGCGCTGGTGATCGGGACGGCGTCCCGCCGGATCCGGGCCCTGTCGACGCTCGCCCAGGTGCGCGTCGGGGAGATGACGGCCGCCGTCGAACGCGCGCTGTCGGCGGTGCGGACGATCCGCGCGAGCGGGGCCACCGAGCGCGAGGTCGAGGGGGTCTCCGCCGCCGCCGGCGCCGCCTACACGGTGGGGGTCCGCACCGCGCGGCTGCAGGCGGTGGTCTCCCCCGCCGTCACGATCGCGACCCAGGGCTCGTTCATCGCGGTCCTCGGGATCGGTGGCTCCCGGGTCGCGGCCGGCGCGCTCACCGTCGGCGAGCTCGTGTCGTTCGTCCTCTACCTCTTCCTGCTCGTGCTCCCGCTCGCCCGGCTCGCCCAGACGTGGACCCAGCTGCAGACCGGTCTCGGCGCGCTCGCCCGCATCGAGGAGGTCGTCGCGCTGCGCGGGGAGTCCGAGCGCGACGTCGTCGCGAGCGCCGCGTCCCCGCCGGCCGCTCCCGCGCTGGAGCTGCGGGACGTCGACTTCACCCACGCCGACGGCACCGCCGTGCTGCACGGGGTCGGGTTCGTCGTGCCCCGCGGCACCCGGACCGCCCTGGTGGGGCCCTCCGGGGCCGGCAAGTCGACGGTGTTCGCCCTGGTCGAGCGGTTCTACGACGTCACCGCCGGCGCGGTGCTGGTGGACGGCATCGACGTGCGCGACCGGCCCCGCGACGAGCTCCGGGCCCGGCTCGGCTACGTCGAGCAGGATTCGCCCGCACTGGCCGGCACGCTCCGGGAGAACCTCGTGCTCGCCGCCCCCGACGTCCCCGAGGCCGACCAGCTCGCGGTCCTCGCGGCGGTGAACCTCGACGGTCTCGTGGCGCGCTCGCCGCTCGGGCTGGACACCCCCGTCGGCGAGGGCGGCGTCCTGCTCTCCGGCGGCGAGCGCCAGCGCCTGGCCATCGCCCGCACCCTGCTCGCGGAGCCGTCCCTGATGTTGCTCGACGAGCCCACCGCCAGCCTCGACGCCCGCAACGAGCAGGCGCTCAAGGACGCGATCGACGTCGCGGCGCAGGCGGACCGGACGCTGCTCATCGTCGCGCACCGGCTCTCCACCGTCGTCGACTGCGACCAGATCGTGGTGCTCGAGGACGGCCGGGTGGTGGCCGTCGGCACCCACACCGAGCTGCTCGCACGGAGCCCGCTGTACGCCGAGCTCGCCCGCTCGCAGCTCCTCGTCTGACCGGGTGCCGAGCCAGTGGCCAGGTCCGGACGGCGGTACTCGTGCGTCCGTACGTCGTAACTTGCTTTCGGGAACGACCCTCCAGGTAACGACAGGTCACGGTTCGGAGATGAGCAGATCACGGACGCGGTGATCGAGGTCGCCGCGACCGCCTCCGGACCCGGTACGAGACGGGGCCGGGCCTGCCATGACCCGAGATCGAGAGGACACCCCGATGCGACTGCTCGAGCTGTGCACCCCGCCCCGCCACAAGCACCACCACCACCGTGGCTGCGGCTGCCACGAGTGCAAGCCCCAGCAGCACTGCTGCCCGCCCAAGCGGTGCGGGTGCACGTCGCACTGCCACCACTGACCAGCGCGCGATGAGCGGTCCGGGGGGCGGACGGGTCGTCCGCCCCCGGGCCCCTCGCGGGCCGGCCCCCCACCGGAGCGACCGGTCCGGTCGATCGGGGACGGCCCGTCAGGCCTGCTTCCCCTGGGTGTCCGCCCGGGACTTGCTGGGCTGCACCCGCTTCGGCTCGCCGGGCATCTTCGGGTACTCCGGCGGGTAGGGCATGTCGCCCAGCCCGTGGTCGCGCTCGTCGCGCTCGACCCACTCCAGCGCCGTCTCGAGCCCGGCCGGCTCGTCGTGCAGCCCCGCGTGCGCGTCACCGCGCTCCGCGTAGAGCTTCGTCACCGACAGGACGTCGAAGTCGTCGGGCTCGGCGTCGGGGAGCTCCTCCCAACGCAGCGGGAAGGAGACCGTCGCGCGCGGGGTGCCGCGCACCGACCACGCCGACGCGATCGTCCGGTCCCGCGCGGCCTGGTTGAAGTCGAGGAACACGCGCTCGCCGCGCTCCTCCTTCCACCAGTCCACGGTGGCCTCCGACGGCAGCCGCCGGCAGACCTCGCGCCCGATCGCGATCACGGCGCGCCGGACCGCGACGAAGTCCCACTCCGCGCGGATCGGGACCATCACGTGGATGCCGCGCCCGCCCGAGGTCTTCGGCCAGCCCACCAGGCCGGCGTCGGTCAGCACCTCGCGCAGCGTCGCGGCGACGCGGGCGGCGTCGGCGAAGTCGGTGCCGGGCTGCGGGTCGAGGTCGATGCGCAGCTCGTCGGGGGCGTCGACGTCCGGGCGACGGACCGGCCAGGGGTGGAAGTCGAACGTGCCGAGGTTGGACGCCCAGGCGAGCACCGCGGGCTCCGTCGGGCACAGCACGTCGGCCGGGCGGCCCGAGGGGAAGCGGACCTGCACCGTCTCGACGTACTCGGGGGCGCCCTTGGCCAGGCGCTTCTGGTAGAACCACTCGCCCGTCACGCCGTCGACGTAGCGCCGCAGGTGCGTCGGCCGGTCGCGCAGGACGCCGAGCAGCGGTTCCGAGACGGCGAGGTAGTGCTCGACCACCTGCCGCTTCGTGATCTCCCGCTCCGGAAAGTAGATCTTGTCCGGGTTCGACACGCGGACCGTGCGCCCGCCCACCTCGAGCTCCACCGCCGGGGACCGCGCCACGGCTGCGAAGGCTACCGTGGCGGGCATGACCTGGGGTGTCGCAGCGGGAGCCGGTCGTCCGGACCCGGCCCGGCGGTTCCACGACGACCTCGTCGGGCTCGACCCCGACGACCCGGAGGCCCGCGCGTTCGCCGAGCACCTCGACCGCATGGAGCGGGTGCGGCCGATGTTCACCGTCGAGGGCGAGCTGTCCGGGGTGCGGGACTTCGCCGAGTCGGCCAACCGCAGCGGCGGCGCGACCCGGTGGCTCGCGTGGCTGCTCGCCGTGCTCGTCCTGGTCGGGGCCGGCTACCTGATCTTCGGCGTGCTCGAGGTCGTGGTCACCACCTGGTTCGCCTGACGGGCGCACTCCCGGACGCCGACCGGTTGCGCGCGACTCGTATTAACCTGGACGCATGAGCAGTGCGATCGGCAAGCCGAAGGTCGAGAAGTCCGACGCCGAGTGGCGTGAGCAGCTCACGCCCGAGGAGTACCAGGTCCTGCGGAAGGCGGGCACCGAGCGCCCGTTCACCGGGGAGTACGACGAGGTGTTCACCGAGGGCGTCTACCACTGCCGCGCGTGCGACGCGGAGCTCTTCCGCTCGGACACCAAGTTCGCCTCCCACTGCGGGTGGCCGTCGTTCTACGCCCCCTCGGCCGACGACAACGTCATCCTGCGCGAGGACACCGCGATGGGCATGCGCCGCGTCGAGGTGCTGTGCGGGACGTGCCACTCGCACCTGGGGCACGTCTTCCACGGGGAGGGCTACGGCACCCCGACCGACGACCGGTACTGCATGAACTCGGTCTCGCTGCGCCTGGAGCCGAAGGCCTGACGCCTACTGCCCGCCGGAGACCCGCAGCGTCTGGCCCGTGATCCAGGCGCTGTCGGGCGAGGCGAGGAAGAGCACGGTCGGCGTGATGTCCTCGGGCTCGCCGTAGCGGCCCATGGGCCAGGAGATCGCCGTGAGGTCGTTGTCGTAGTGCGGTCCGTTCTCGGCCGACATGTCGCTGGTGGTGCCGCCGGGGGCGATCGCGTTGACCGTGATCCCCCGGCGGACGAGGTCGAGCGCCAGGCAGCGCACCATCGCCTCGACGGCGGCCTTCGACCCGGCGTAGACCGCGTGGCCGGGCACGCCCATCGTCGCGGAGATCGACGAGGTCAGGACGATCCGGCCGCCCTCGCCCATGTGCGCCTGCGCCGCCTGGGCGGCGAGGAACTGCCCGCGGGTGTTGACGCCGAAGGTCGCGTCGAACTCCGCCGCCGTGACGGTCCCGAGCGCGCCGAAGTGCTCGACCCCGGCGTTGCTGACGAGCACGTCGATCCCGCCGAGGAGCCCGGCGGCGGCGTCCATGAGGGCGACGACGGCGTCGGGGTCGGCCATGTCGGCCTGCACCGCGTGGGCCTCGCCGCCGGCCGCGGCGATCTCGGCCACGACGGCGTCGGCGGCCTCGGCGCTGTGCCCGTACCCGACGACGACCCGCGCGCCTGCCCGCGCGAGGGCGACCGCCTCCGCGCGGCCGATGCCGCGGCTGCCGCCGGTGACGACGGCGCGGGTGCCGGGAGCGAGCCGCGTCACGCCGAGAGGGCGAGCAGCGCGCCCGGCTCGACCCGCGGGCCCGTGAAGAACGGGACCTCCTCGCGCACGTGGCGGCGGGCCTCGGTGGCCCGCAGGTCGCGCATGAGGTCGACGATGCGGTCGAGCTGGTCGGACTCGAACGCGAGGATCCACTCGTAGTCGCCGAGGGCGAAGGCGGGCACGGTGTTCGCCCGGACGTCGGCGTAGCCGCGGGCGGCCTTGCCGTGGTCGGCGAGCATCTGGCGCCGCTCCTCGTCGGGCAGCAGGTACCAGTCCAGCGAGCGGACGAACGGGTAGAGGCAGAGGTAGCCGCGGGGCTCCTCGCCGGCGATGAACGC
>NZ_JBVPVA010000217.1:0-4617 GCF_055612215.1 Actinomycetospora sp.
GCTCGAGCAGCTCGATGAAGTCGTCGCCCGCGATCTGCTCGGAGAACCGGGTGCAACGCTGGCAGAGCACGCAGCGCTCGCGGTCGAGCAGCACCTCGTCGGAGATCGGCAGCGGCTTCGCGAACGTCCGCTTCTGCTCGACGAACCGCGACTCGGCGCGCCCCGAGGACATCGCCTGGTTCTGCAGCGGGCACTCGCCGCCCTTGTCGCAGACCGGGCAGTCCAGCGGGTGGTTGATCAGCAGCAGCTCCATCACGCCCTGCTGGGCCTTGTCGGCCACCGGCGAGGTGTGCTGGGTCTTGACGACCATGCCGTCGGCGACGGTCATCGTGCAGCTGGCCTGCGGCTTCGGCATCGGCCGGCCGCCCATCTCCACCTCGACCAGGCACTGGCGGCAGGCGCCGGCCGGGTCCAGCAACGGGTGGTCGCAGAACCGGGGGACGACGATGCCGAGGCGCTCGCAGGTCCGGATGAGGAGCTCGCCCTTCGGCGCGTCGACGGTCGTCCCGTCGATCGTCAGCCGGACGTGGCCCTCGGGGACCGGGGGTGCCTCCTGCTCGGGGGCCTGTGTCATCAGTGCGCTCCGGCGAGAACTCGGTCGGTGGCGGCGGGCTCCTGCTTCTCGCAGAGGTCGAGGAACTCCTGCCGGAAGTACTTGATGCCGCTGGTGATCGGCGAGACGGCCCCGTCGCCGAGCGCGCAGAACGAGCGGCCGAGCACGTTGGAGCAGACGTCGAGCAGCGTGTCGATGTCGGCCTCGGTGCCGTGGCCCTCGGTCAGCCGGCGCAGGATCCCGGCGAGCCAGTAGCAGCCCTCGCGGCACGGCGTGCACTTGCCGCAGGACTCGTGCTCGTAGAACTCGGTCCACTTCATGACCGCCCACGGGACCGAGACGGTCTCGTTGAAGATCATCAGTGCGGTGGTGCCGAGCATGGAGCCCGCCTCGACGGCGCCCTCGAAGTCCAGCGGGACGTCGAGGTGCTCGTCGGTGAACAACGGCGTCGAGGACCCGCCCGGCGTCCAGAACTTGAGCGGGATCCCGTCCTTCATCCCGCCGGCCATCTCCAGGAGCTCGCGCAGCGTCGTCCCCAGCGGCGCCTCGTACTGGCCGGGCTTCTCCACGTGCCCGGACAGCGAGTAGATCTTCGGCCCGGGCGAGCGCTCGCGGCCCATCGTCCGGAACCAGTCCGTGCCGCCCGCGACGATCGACGGGACCGTCGCGATGGTCTCGACGTTGTTCACCACGGTCGGGGCCGCGTAGAGGCCCGCCGTCGCGGGGAACGGCGGCTTGAGGCGCGGCTGGCCGCGGCGGCCCTCGAGGGAGTCGAGCAGCGCCGTCTCCTCGCCGCAGATGTAGGCGCCCGCGCCGGCGTGCACGACGATGTCGAGGTCGAAGCCGCTGCCGTGGATGTCGCGGCCGAGGTGGCCCGCGTCGTAGGCCTCCTTGACCGCCCAGTGCAGCCGGCGGATGGCGTGGACGATCTCGCCGCGGACGTAGATCGCGCAGAAGTTCGCGCGGATCGCGTACGAGGTGATGATGCAGCCCTCGATGAGGCTGTGGGGGTCGGCCATCATCAGCGGGGTGTCCTTGCAGGTCCCCGGCTCGCCCTCGTCGGCGTTGATGACGAGGTACTTCGGCTTGAACTGCGGGGCGTCCTTCGTGGCCCCGGTGGGCTCCTCGCCCGGCTTGGGCTGCGGGATGAAGGACCACTTCATGCCCGTCGGGAAGCCCGCGCCGCCGCGGCCGCGCAGCCCGGAGTCCTTGACGAGGCTCACCAGGTCGGCCGGGGCGGTGGCGAAGGCGGTGTCGAGCGCCTCGTAGCCGCCGAGCTCGGTGTAGTGGCGCAGCGTCCACGACTCGGGCAGCAGCCAGCGCCGCGTCAGCACCGGGGTGAGCGGGTCGGGCCGGTACTCCTCGACTTCACCCGCCCGCCCCGCTCCGGTCGTCTCGGTCATGACGGGCCTCCCGGGAGTTCGGTGGCTTCGGTGGTGCGGTCGGGGCCCCGGTCCGGCATCGGCGGGGCGGTCCAGCCGCGGTCCTCGGCGAGCTGCGCGCCGGCCAGGGTGGCCTCGTCCGCGCTCGGCCCCGCGTTGGCCGCCGCGCCCCCGAGTTCCGGCTCGTCGAAGAACCCGGCGAGGAGCAGCTCGATGCGGCGGAAGTCCGTCAGCGGGGCCCCGCGCGTCGGGTGCGGCTTCTCCCCCCGCTGCAGGGCGTCGACGATCTCGAGCGCGGAGTCGACCGTCTGGCGGTCGAAGAACTCGTAGTCGACCGTGAGCACCGGTGCGAGGTCGCAGGCCGCGAGGCACTCGGCGTGCTCGATCGTGAGGCTGCCGGGCTCGCCCGGGGTGCCCGAGGTCTCCTCGTGCCCGATGCCGCCGAGGCGCTCGCGGACCGCTGCGTAGATGTCGTCGCCGCCCAGGGCCGCGCAGAGCGTGTTGGTGCAGACGCTGACGAGGTGCTCGCCGACCGGCTCGCGCTTGTACATCGTGTAGAAGGTCGCGACGGCCGAGACCTCGGCGGCGGTGATGTCGAGGACCTCGGCGCAGAAGGCGACGCCGGCCCGGCCCACGTAGCCCTCGACGTGCTGCACGAGGTGCAGGAGCGGGAGCAGCGCGGAGCGCGGGTGCGGGTAGCGGGCGACGATCGCCGCGGCCCGCTCGCGCTGGCCGTCGAAGATCGACAGGTCGACCTCGTTGACCGTGGACGTCATCGGTCGCAGCCCCCCATCACGGGATCGAGGCTCGCCAGGGCCGCGATGACGTCGGAGACCATCCCGCCCTCGCACATCGCCGGCGCGGCCTGCAGGTTGACGAAGCTGGGCTCGCGCAGGTGCACCCGCAGCGGGCGGGTGCCGCCGTCGGAGACCAGGTGCGCGCCGAGCTCGCCGCGCGGCGACTCGATCGGCACGTAGGCCTGGCCCGGCGGCACCTTGAAGCCCTCGGTGACCAGCTTGAAGTGGTGGATCAGCGACTCCATCGACTGGCCCATGATCTTGCGGACGTGGTCGAGCGAGTTGCCCATGCCGTCCGCGCCGATCGAGAGCTTGGCCGGCCACGCGATCTTGGCGTCCTCGACCATCACGGGACCGGGCTCGAGGGCGGCCACGGCCTGCCGGATGATCCGCAGGGACTGGTGCATCTCCTCGACGCGCAGCTTGTAGCGCGCGAACGAGTCGGCGGCGGTGTCCGTCGGGACCTCGAAGTCGTACTGCTCGTAGCCCAGGTACGGGTCGACCTTGCGCAGGTCCCAGGCCAGGCCCGCGGAGCGCAGGATCGGCCCGGTGACGCCGAGCGAGAGGCACCCGTCGAGGGGCAGGTAGCCGATTCCGACGAGGCGCTGCTGCCAGATGGCGTTGCCGGTGAGCAGCTGGTGGAAGCCGGGGAGGCGCGAGTCCATGACGTCGCAGAACTCCTCGATGCGCTTCTCCGCGCCCTCGGGCAGGTCCTGGACGACGCCGCCGGGCCGGATGAACGCGTGGTTCATGCGCAGCCCGGTCAGGAACTCGAGCAGGTGCAGGACCTCCTCGCGCTCCCGGAAGCCGTTCGTCATGCCGGTGAGCGCGCCGAGCTCCATCCCGCCGGTGGCGAGGGCGACGAGGTGCGAGCCGATCCGGTTGATCTCCATGAGGAGCACCCGGATGACCTGGGCCCGCGTCGGGGCCTCGATGCCGAGCAGCCGCTCGATCGACAGGCAGTACGCGGTCTCGGTGAACAGCGGCGCGAGGTAGTCGCAGCGCGTCACGAACGTGACGCCCTGGGTCCAGGTGCGGTACTCGCAGTTCTTCTCGATGCCGGTGTGCAGGTAGCCGATGACCAGTCGGCAGTCGGTCACCGTCTCGCCCGAGATCTCCAGCACGAGGCGCAGCACGCCGTGCGTCGAGGGGTGCTGCGGCCCCATGTTGATGACGATGCGCTCGTCGCCCGAGCTCTCGCCGAGCAGCTCGTCCCAGTCGCCGCCCGTGACCGTGTAGACGGTGCCCTCGGTGGTCTCGCGGGAGGAGGCGGCGTACGGGTCGGACACGGTGGGGTCGGTGTCGGTGGTGGGCACGTCGGTGCTCATGTGTAGGCCCTCCGCTGGTCGGGCGGCGGGATCTCGGCGCCCTTGTACTCGACCGGGATGCCGCCCAGCGGATAGCTCTTGCGCTGCGGGTGGCCGTTCCAGTCGTCCGGCATGAGGATCCGGGTCAGGCTCGGGTGGCCGTCGTAGACGATGCCGAACATGTCCCAGGTCTCGCGCTCGTGCCAGTCCGCCGTCGGGTAGACCGGCACGAGCGACGGGCAGTGCGCGTCGTCGAGGTCCAGGCAGACCTCGAGGCGCAGCCGCCGGCGGTAGGTCATCGAGAGCAGCTGGACCACGGAGTGCAGCTGCTGCGGGATGCCCTCGCCGTAGTCGACGCCGGACACCCCGGAGCAGAACTCGAAGCGCAGCGCGGGGTCGTCGCGCAGCGTGCGGGCCAGCGTCGGGAGGTGCTCGCGGGCGACGTACCAGGTCATCTCGCCGCGGTCGACGGTCACCTGCGGGACGGCCTCGTCGAACGTGGTGACGCCGCCGTCGTCGAGCGCCGCGGCGGTCTCGTCGACGACCTCGTCGAACCAGCCGCCGTAGGGGCGCTCGGC
>NZ_JBVPVA010000288.1:0-5481 GCF_055612215.1 Actinomycetospora sp.
GTCCTCGAGTCGGCCCGCCTGCTCGCCAACGCCGCCCGCCTGCTCGCCGACCGCGTCCTCGAGGGCACCGAGGCCGACGAGGAGGCGTGCCGCCGGTACGCCGAGTCGTCGTCGGCGATCGTCACCCCGCTCAACCGCCTGCTCGGCTACGAGGAGGCGGCGAAGATCGCGAAGAAGGCGATGAAGGAGCGGCGGACGATCCGCGAGGTCATCGAGTCCGACGGCTACGTCTCGGAGGGCAAGTTGACCCAGGAACAGCTCGACGACGCCCTCGACGTGCTCGCGATGACGCGCGTGGACGCGTAGCGCCTCCGTGCTCCTCGCCGCCGTCGTCGACGCCTCCGCCCAGGTCGCGGCGACCCGTTCGCGCAAGGCCAAGACCGCCGCCCTCGCGGCGGTCCTGGCGGCGGCCGGACCCGGGGAGGTCCGGCCGGTCACGGCGTGGCTCGCCGGCGACATGCTGCAGGGCCGGACCGGGATCGGCTGGCGGACGCTCTCGGGCGTCGACGCCGAGCCCGCGGCGGAGGCGTCGCTGTCGGTCGACGACGTCGAGGCGGCGCTGGACCGGCTCGCGGCGATGGCCGGGTCGGGCACCGGGGTGGGCGCCCGCCGCACCGCGGAGCTGACGTCGCTCCTGGGCGCGGCGACCGCCGACGAGGGCCGCTTCCTCGTGCGGCTGCTCGGTGGCGAGCTGCGCCAGGGCGCGCTCGAGGGGCTGATGATCGAGGCCGTGGCGTCCGCGGCCGGGATCCCCGCCGACGCGGTGCGGCGCGCGTTCATGCTCTCCGGCCGGCTCCCGACGACCGCCGAGGCCGCGCTGACCAGCGCCGACCCGGTCGCCGCGCTCGGCGCGATCGGGCTCGAGGTGATGCGCCCGGTCCGCCCGATGCTCGCCTCGCCGGGGGACTCGCTGGAGGCGACACTCGCCGACCTGGGCAACCCTGATCCGTCCCGTCGCTCCGCTCGCCTGGAGATCGTCGTCGAGCACAAGCTCGACGGCGCGCGGATCCAGGTGCACCGCCGCGGCGACGAGGTCCGGGTGTGGTCGCGGACGTTGCACGAGATCACCGACTCGGTGCCGGAGATCGTCGCGCTGGTGCGCGACCTCGACGTCGAGACCCTCGTGCTCGACGGCGAGACCCTGGCCGTCTCCGAGGACGGGCGCCCCCGCCCGTTCCAGGACTCGATGAAGGGCCTCGGCAACGGCGCCATGCAGCCGTGGTTCTTCGACTGCCTGCACCGCGACGGACGCGACCTGATCGACGAGCCGCTCGACACCCGTCGCCGGGAGCTCGCCGACGTCGTCGGGGACCGCCTGATCCCCGGCGTCGTGCGCCCCACGCCCGAGCAGGCCGCCGACGAGGTCGCGGCGGCGCTGGCCGCCGGGCAGGAGGGCTCGATGGTCAAGGCCCTCGACTCGACCTACACGGCCGGACGGCGCGGGAAGTCCTGGCAGAAGATCAAGCCGGCGCACACGCTCGACCTCGTCGTCCTGGCCTGCGAGTGGGGTTCCGGACGGCGCCGTGGGTGGCTCTCCAACATCCACCTCGGGGCGCGCAGCGGCGACGAGTTCGTGATGGTCGGCAAGACCTTCAAGGGCATGACCGACGAGACCCTGCGCTGGCAGACCGAGACGTTCCCGCGGTTCGAGACGTCGCGGGACTCCTACACCGTGTACCTGCGCCCCGAGATCGTCGTCGAGATCGAGCTGGACGGGGTGCAGACCTCGACCCGCTACCCCGGCGGCGTCGCGCTGCGGTTCGCGCGGGTGGTGCGCTACCGCGACGACAAGCCGGCCGCCGAGGCGGACACCATCGAGACGGTCAAGGGCCTCCGGCCCATGTGAACGATTGTCGTCGTCCTGGCGACCACGATCGTTCACATGCGACAGCTCAGCTCCAGCCCGTCCCCCAGCGGCAGCCGCTGCGAGCGGTAGCCCGCGCCGCGGACGTGGGCCAGGTAGTCGGCGAGCGCGTCCGGGAACATGTCGGTGTCGTCCGCGATGACCAGGGCGCCCGCGCGCAGCCGCGGCTCGACGACCTCGAGCACCGGCAGGTAGAGCTCGCTCCAGCCGTCGAGCAGCAGCAGGTCGACGGCGTCGGGCAGCTCGGCGAGCGTCTCCCGGGCGTCCCCGACCCGCAGGTCGACGAGGTCGTCCAGCCCGGCGCGGCGCAGGTTCGCCGCCGCGAGGGCCGCCTTCGTCGGCTCCAGCTCGGTGGTGACGACCGTGCCGCCGCCGGTGTCGCGCAGGGCGGCCGCGAGGAACGTCGTCGCGACCCCGAACGAGGTGCCGAACTCGACGACGGTGCGCGCGCGGGTCGCGTGGACGAGCGTCGCGAGCAGGTCGCCGACCTCGCGGGGCACGCAGATCCAGGCCTCGCGCAGCTCCGGGGCCAGCGCCGTCTCGGAGATCGGGCCCTCCGCGGCGGCCCGGGCGACGATCGCCGCCAACTCGGGCTCCTGCGCGTCGGCGGCGTGCAGCATCTCGTCGAGGAGGGTGCGGACGGGGTCGGTGTCGAGCGTGGAGCGCGCTGTGGTCGTCATGGCGACGACGCTAGGTCCGCTACGGATTGTGTTCCAGACACGCGTGCTGACCCTAGGATTGCGTCCCGTGCAATCCGCCGACCTGAACCTCCTCGAGGTGCTCGACGCGCTGCTGCAGGAGGGCAGCGTCACCGGGGCTGCACGGCGGCTGCAGCTCAGCCCACCGGCGGTGAGCCGCTCGCTCGCCCGCCTGCGCCGCGTCACCGGCGACCCGCTGCTCGTCCGCGCCGGCCGCAGCCTCGTGCCCACCCCGGCCGCCGAGGCGATGCGTGGCTCGGCGCACGACGTCCTCGCCGCCGCCCGGGCGCTGCTCTCGCCCCGGGCGACCCCCACCGACGCGGAGATCGAGCGCTCGCTCGACGCGGTGCTGACCATCCGCACCAGCACCGACGCCGTGGAGGAGTTCGGGCCCGACCTGCTGGCGGCGATCGCGGCCCGGGCGCCCCGCGCCCGGCTCCGGCTGGTCGGGGAGGGCGACGAGAGCGCGGCGGACCTGCGCAGCGGAGCGGTCGACCTCGACCTCGGCGGGCCGCTGGCCGACGACGACGGGTTGCGGCGCGAGACCCTCGCCCGCGACGAGATGGTCGTGATCGGGCGCCCGGACGGGGGCTTCGCACGGCGGCTCGGGGACCGGGCACCGGCGGCGGACGACCTGGCCGCCGTCGGGCACGTGAACGCCACGCGGCGCGGCGTGCTCCGCGGCCCCCTGGACGACGCGCTCGCCGGGCAGGGCCTCGGGCGCACCGTCGTCGCCACCGCCCCGGGCTTCTCGGCGGCCTGCACGCTGGTCCGCTCCGCCGACCTGGTGTGCCTGGCGCCCGAGCGCCTCACCCGCCGGGTGCGGGGCGCCGAGCTGCGCAGCTGGCCGTGCCCGGTGCCGTTGCCCACGGTGCACCTCGTGCAGACGTGGCACCGGCGCACCGACGCCGACCCGGTGCGGCGCTGGCTGCGCGACCGGGTGCGGGAGGTGGTGGGGAGCGGGCCCACCGGCCGGTAGCCTGTGCGCACGTGCGGTTCCTCGACGGGCACGCCCCGGGCAGCATCGGCCACGACCTGACCTACGACGACGTCTTCCTCGTTCCCGAGCGGTCCGACGTCGCCTCCCGGTTCGACGTCGACCTCACGGTCGCCGACCCCTCCGGCGCCACCATCCCGATCATCGCAGCGAACATGACCGCGGTGTCCGGGCGGCGGATGGCCGAGACCCTGGCGCGGCGCGGCGGGATGGCGGTGATCCCCCAGGACGTCGACGCCGCCGCCGTCGCGGACACCGTCGCCGGGGTCAAGTCGCGGCACACCGTCTGGGACACCCCCGTCGTCCTGCACCCCGGCGAGGCGGTCGCGGACGCGCTGAACCTGGTGAGCAAGCGCGCGCACGGCGCGGTCGTCGTGGCCGACGACGGCGGGCGCCCGCTCGGCGTCGTGCGGGAGTCGGACTGCCACGGCGTCGACCGCTTCACCCGCCTCGCGGACGTGCTGGTCCCCGCCGTCACGGTGTCGGTGGGCACCGAGCCGCGCGAGGTCTTCGAGAAGCTGTCGGCCCCGGGGGCGGGCGACCTCGCGGTCGGCGTCGACGCGGACGGTCGGCTCGCCGGGGTGCTGACCCGCACCGGCGCGCTGCGCGCCGAGGTCTACTCCCCCGCGCTCGACGCCGACGGCCGGCTGCGGGTCGCCGCGGCGCTCGGGGTGACCGGGGACGTCGCCACGCGGACCAAGGAGCTGGTCGCCGCGGGGATCGACGTGCTCGTGGTCGACACCGCGCACGGCCACCAGGAGAAGACGATCAGCGCGCTGCGGACGGTGCGCGCGACCGCACCCGACGCGGTCGTCGTCGCCGGCAACGTCGTGACCGCCGTCGGCACCGTGGACCTCGTCGAGGCCGGGGCGGACATCGTGAAGGTCGGCGTCGGGCCGGGCGCGATGTGCACGACGCGGATGGCGACGGGCGTCGGGCGGCCGCAGTTCTCGGCGGTCGCGGAGTGCGCGGCAGCGGCCCGGGCGCGCGGGGCCCACGTGTGGGCCGACGGCGGGGTGCGCCACCCCCGCGACGTGGCCCTCGCGCTGGCCGCGGGCGCGTCGGCGGTGATGGTGGGGTCGTGGTTCGCGGGCACCTACGAGTCGCCGGGGGATCTGCAGCGCGACGAGTCGGGCGCGCCGTACAAGGAGTCGTTCGGGATGGCCTCGAAGCGGGCGGTCACCGCGCGCACCCGCACCGACTCGGCGTTCGACCGCGCCCGCAAGGGCCTGTTCGAGGAGGGCATCTCCTCCTCGCGGATGCGCCTGGACCCGGCCCGCCCCGGCGTCGAGGACCTGCTGGACACGATCTTCGCGGGTGTCCGCTCGGCGTGCACCTACACCGGGGCGGCGACGCTCGAGGAGTTCCACGCGCGGGCGCTGCTCGGCGTGCAGTCGGCGTCGGGGTTCGCGGAGGGTCGCCCGCTGCCGGCCGGGTGGTGACCGTTCGTCGTTCTGAGCGAGGGCACCTTCGGTCGGTCTATCCGACTGAAGGTGCCCCTCGCTCGATCACGGGGCGGGGGCTACGGGGCCTCGCCCTCGAGCATCTCGGTGACCAGCGCGGCGATCGGCGAGCGCTCCGAGCGGGTCAGCGTGACGTGGGCGAACAGCGGGTGGCCCTTGAGCTTCTCGATCACGGCGGCGATCCCGTCGTGGCGGCCGACCCGCAGGTTGTCGCGCTGGGCGACGTCGTGGGTGAGCACCACGCGCGAGTTCGTGCCGAGCCGGGAGAGCACGGTGAGCAGCACGTTGCGCTCGAGCGACTGGGCCTCGTCGACGATGACGAACGCGTCGTGCAGCGACCGTCCGCGGATGTGGGTCAGCGGGAGCACCTCGAGCATGCCGCGCTCGATGACCTCCTCGACGACGTTGGTCGAGACCAGCGCCCCGAGGGTGTCGAAGACGGCCTGGGCCCAGGGCGCC
>NZ_JBVPVA010000361.1:0-2943 GCF_055612215.1 Actinomycetospora sp.
GTGGGCCTCGATCGGCAACGTCCTGCCCGACGACCCGCAGTGGTGGGCCGGCGGCCACGGCCTGCACTCCACCCCGCGCGACTACATCCGCTTCGAGCGGGCGCTGCTGCGCGGCGGCGAGCTCGACGGGGCCCGCATCCTGAGCCAGGAGACCGTCGACGCCGCGTTCTCCGACCAGCTCGAGGGCGCCCCGATGCCCACCGAGATCACCACCGCCGACCCGGCCACGACGGACACGCTCCACCTCGGCCCGGGCTGGACCTGGGGCTACGGACTGCTGCTCAACACCGCCGACATCCCGGGCCGCCGCAAGGCCTGGAGCGGTGCCTGGGCGGGCCTGTTCAACACCCACTTCTTCATCGACCGCACGACCGGCATCTGCGCCTCGATCTACACCAACTCGCTGCCGTTCATCACCGAGCACGAGGCGTGGAAGCTCTACGGCGACTTCGAGGACGCGCTGTACGCGTCGCTCTAGCCGCCGTGCGTCGTCGCCGACCGGTAGTCGGTGTAGGTGTACGGGTTGTCGAGCACCTTCGTCGTCGGGACCTCGGGGTTCATGCCCTGCGCCCAGGCCTCCTCCCCGAGGGTGGCGCGCAGGTGGTCCACCGTCGCGTCCACGGCCCGGCGCGCGGCGGCGAGGTCGACCCCGACGAGGCGGTGGTCCCGCTTGACCACGCGCCCGTCGACGATCACGGCCTCGACGTCGCCGCGCTGGGCCTGGAAGGCGACGTGCCCGTAGGGGTGCAGCAGCGGGAACATCACCGGCGAGTGCTCGTTGCGGATCAGCACGACGTCGGCCTTCTTCCCGACCTCGAGGCTCCCGAGGTCGTCGCGGCCCAGGGCGTGCGCCCCGCCGCGGGTCGCCCAGTCGACGACCTGCTCGGCGCGCAGCGCCGCGTGCGTCACCGTCTCGCCCTTCGCGTGGGCCTCCAGGTGCTCTCGCGAGCGGTCGGCACCGAGGGTCGTGCGCATCGCGGTGAACAGGTCGCCGCTCCACCAGACCGTCGTGTCCATCGACAGCGACACCGGGATGTCGTGCTTGCGCAGGGCCCAGGTGGGCGGGTAGCCCTGCCCCGCGGACTGCTCGCTCTCGGTCGACACCGACACCGACCCACCGGTGGCGGCGATGCGGTGGTAGGAGTCCGGCGAGAGGGACGCGGCGTGGACGTACACCGTCTCGGGCGCCATGAAGCCGTGCTCGTGCATCAGCCGGATGCCGTCGTCGTTCGTCGCGCCCCAGACCCCCGCGTGCGTGGTCACCGGCACGCCGAGCTCGCGCGCCACCTCGAAGGCGGGCTTCTCGGGGAACGACGGGTCGCCGGTGACGTCGAAGGCGAGCTGGAACCCGAGCATGTCGCGGCTGCCGCTCATCCGGCGCTCGACGAACTCGCGGAACCCGGGCGAGGCCGTCCAGTTCGCGGGGGCGTCCTGGATGTTGCCGTAGGCGAGCACGAAGCGCCCCGGCACGGCCTCGAGGGCGTCCGCGGCGGCGTCGGCGTGGTCGGGCGTCTGCAGGTTGTGCGACCAGTCGACCGTCGTGGTGACCCCGGCCTCGATCGCCTCGAGGGCACCGACGAGGTTCCCGGCGTGCACGTCCTCGGGCCGGAAGGCCGTGCCGTGCTCGAGGTAGTTCCAGACGAAGTACTGCGTGAGCGTCCAGTCGGCGCCGTAGCCGCGCATCACGGTCTGCCACATGTGCCGGTGCGTGTCGATCATCCCGGGCATGACGATGCCGCCGCGCGCGTCGATCTCGTCGGTGCCCTCGGGCACCTCGAGGTCGGGGCCGATCGCGGCGATCCGGTCGTCCACGACGAGCACGTCGGCGCCGGTCAGGACGGTGTGCGCCGCGTCGAGGGTGAGCACGGTCCCGCCCCGCAGGACGACCGCGCGCCGGGCGGTGGACTCGGACATCGCGTGCTCCCTCGTTCTCGGACATACGTCCGCATCGCGGTCAGATGACGCAGGTCACTGTGCTCACGGATGGTTTCGATGTCAACGGCTCGGCGATCCGGCCGCTCGTCCCCCGGGATCTGTAGCGAGTGTCCGCCAGGCGGTCACCGAGCGGCTACGCTGCGCCCGACCGCGCCGAGCAGGCCCGGACGAGCAGTGAGGGAGGCGTGGGCGTGCCGCGAGAGGGGGCCGGGCCGGACTTCATCGAGGCGCTGGCGCGCGGGCTCGAGGTGATCGCGGCGTTCCGGGTGGGTGGGGCGCACACGGGCCCCGAGATGACGCTGGCCGAGGTCGCCACCGCCACCGGGCTCGCCCGTCCGACCGCGCGCCGGATCCTGCTGACCCTCACCGAGCTCGGCTACGTGCGCAGCGGTGAGCGCGGGTTCGCCCTCACCCCGCGCGTGCTCGAGCTGGGCGTGGCCTACGTCGGGTCGATGGGGCTCTGGGACGTCGCCCGTCCGCACCTCGAGGCGCTCTCGGCGCGCACCCACGAGTCGTGCTCGATCGCGCAGCTCGACGGGTCGGACATCGTCTACGTGGCCCGCGCGTCGGTACCCAAGATCGTCTCGCTGGCCGTGCAGATCGGCACGCGGTTCCCGGCGCTGCCGACCTCGCTCGGGAAGGTGCAGCTTGCGGCGCTGCCCCCCGACGAGCTCGACCGCGTCCTCGCTGAGCCCACCCGCTCCGGGCTCGTCCCGCGGTGGCAGCCCTCGCGCGAGGAGCGCGACGCCGCGCTGCGCGAGGTCCGGGCCCGCGGATGGGCCCTCACCGACGAGCAGCTCACGCTCGGCATCCGCTCGGTCGCGGCACCCCTGCGCGACGGCACCGGGCGGGTGATCGCGGGGGTCAACGTCAACTGCCACGCCGCGGAGACCTCGGTCGAGCACCTGGTCGAGCACCACCTGCCCCTGCTGCTCGCGACGGCGGGGGAGATCAGCGCCGACTTCGCCCGCCGGGAGTCGCTGCCGCACGTGACGCTGCCGGCGTCCT
>NZ_JBVPVA010000588.1:0-1273 GCF_055612215.1 Actinomycetospora sp.
CGTCGCCACGGCCTCGCCGTGCAGGCGGCAGAGGTGCGCGCCCACGGCGAGCCGGTCGGCGCGCCGCGCGAGGCCCCGGCCGGCCGTGCGGACCAGGCGCGCCTCGGTCGTCCGCGCGGCGAAGGCGTAGAGCCGCCAGCCGAGCGCGTAGCGCCGGCTCGCCGGGTCGCGCTCGACCAGCCCCTCCTCGGCGAGGACGGCGAGGGCGCGCGACACCTGGCTCTCGGTGCGGTCGGTCAGCGCCGCGAGCCGGGTGACCCCGAGGCCGGAGGCCTGCGCCTCGGGGCCGGCGAGGGCGGCGAGCAGCGCGACGTCGCGCCGCGACCCGGCCCCTGCGTCCACCCGTCCACCTCACCAGCGCCCTTGCGCTCACCGCAAGCCGACCTTGTCGGGTGGCTCGGGTCGGGCGTGCACTCGCACCTCGGCGACCCCCCGGTCGCCGGAGGAGGAACCGCACGTGAAGATCACCGCGATCCGGGTGACCGAGCACGAGATCGAGCTCGACCCGCCCGTGCACGCCGCGTGGGACCCCGACCCGCGCCGTCGCTTCGCGGCGACGGTCGTGCGGGTCGAGACCGACGAGGGCGTCGTCGGGATCGGCTCGGGCGACACCATGGCGGGCTTCGCGCCCCACGTGGACCACTTCCTCGGCACCGACCCGCTGGCGATCGAGCCCCAGGTCCGGCGGATCGAGTCGATCGCGTTCCACGGCGGGCGGTTCTGGCCGCTCGAGGTGGCGCTGTGGGACATCGTCGGGCAGGTGGCGGGGCTGCCGGTCTCGGTGCTCCTCGGCGGCGTGGCCGACCGGCTGCCGGTGTACGCGTCGTGGTGCTCCGTGCAGGCCCCGGAGCGCCGGGCGGAGGACGCCGCCGAGCTCGTCGGCCACGGCTTCCGCGCGGTCAAGATCCGGGTCGACCCGCGCGACCCGGAGCCCGGCGTGGCCTCCGTCGCCGCGGTCCGGGAGGCGGTGGGGGAGCGGATCGACGTCCTCGTCGACCTCAACCAGGCCTGGCGCATGCCCGGGGACACCCGCCCCGCCGTCGAGCTGGTGGAGATCCGCCGGCTCGTGCGCCGGCTCGCGGAGTACGCGCCGGGCTGGATCGAGGAGCCGCTGCCGTACGCGGACGTGGCCGGCCACCGGCTGTTGCGCGCGGACAACCCCGGGCTGCGGATCGCGTCGGGGGAGATGCTCGACGACGCCGCGCAGGTGCGCGCGCTCGTGGAGGCCGACGCCCTCGACGTCGTGCAGACCGACGTCGTGCTGTCGCTCGGG
>NZ_JBVPVA010000615.1:0-3377 GCF_055612215.1 Actinomycetospora sp.
CGAGTGCCGACTGGACCGGATCATCCCGGTCGGCGACCTCGACGACCACGTCGTCTGGGGCGTCGTCGAACGTGTCCACGTCCGCGACGACCTCTACCTCGACCGCGGCCGCATCGACACCGCCGCCCTCGCGCCCGTCGGGCGCCTGGCCGCCGAGTACACGCTGGTCGAGAACGTCTTCACCACCCCGCTCGACGAGGGCGTCCTCGACGTCCGCGGCGGCCGGATGCGACGCCTCGACGAGCAGGACCCGGAGTTCAGCCCCATCGACACCGACGCCTGGTCGCCGTCCGGTTCGGTGCGCACCGAGTCCTGAGCTCCGGCCTCCCCCGTGAGCCGGGCAGCGTGATCGACTTCCGTGTGGCGGAACGCGTCGGATCTGGCGCGTTCCGCCACACAGTCGTGATCACGCACTTCCGGGGCGCTCCCGACGACGCGTGCCGCGGGTCAGCCCTCGTCGGCGGCGTTCTCCGCGGACCCGGCGACCGCCGTCGCCCGGCGGCGGGCCCTCGAAGCGCGCAGGTTGACCGCGTTGCCGCAGATCCGAACGTTGTGCCAGGCGCCGCTGTTGTTGCGCGAGCGGTCGTAGAACGCGACGGCGCAGCGGTCGTTGCGACAGGTCTTCAGCCGCCGCCAGGTGTCGGCGCGCTGGGCCTCGAGGACCTCGATGAGGATCTGCCCGACGAGCACGCGCCACCCCTGGCCGCGCGGCGTCAGGTCGGCCCGCCCGTCGGCGCCCAGGGTGAGCCCGACGGCGGCGGCACGCAGTTCGGGTGCCGGCGCCGCGGTCTCCGGGGCGCCGACCACGCCGCGCAGGTCCGCGCGCAGCGCCTGGAGCTCCTCGAGGCCGCGCTCGTCCATCACGATCGCCGGCGCCGGGCGACCGGTCGCCTCGGCCCAGTCCGCCAGGGCGGTCTCGGCCCACCCCTGCGCCGTCCCGACGTCCTGCAGGAGATCGGCGGCGCGCGGGCGGCCGGCGGGGATCGTGTTCATCAGGTCCTGCACGAGCGCCAGTCCCCCGTCGGCCACGGTGGAGTCGTAGCGCGTCGTCGTCGACCAGGACATGGGTCCCATCCTAGCGGAGCGGGACCCCGAGCGACTGAGGTATCACGGCTTTGACCCTGTCCGGATCGAGGAGGCGAGCGCCGCGGCGTAGTCGCGCGGGGGCGCTCCGCCGGTCACGCCGCGGTCCGGCGGGAGGCCTCCCCGTCGCCGGCCGGAGCGTCCCCGGGGGCGTCGCGGTGGGGCGGGGTGAGGACGTCCTGGGCCAACTGCGGGATCAGCGCGTCGCGGGCGAAGCGGTGACCGAACTCGGCGTAGGCCGAGAGCTCCCGGTGGATGAGCTCACCGACCGGTCCGGGGTAGCGGCGCAGCGCGTAGTCCGCGGCGGCGCGGTAGCGGGCGCGTTCGTGCAGCTCCAGGAGCGGCAGGGACCCGTCCTGTGGTGTGGCGACCATGGGTCGTCCCTCCTTCCGACGGTCGACTCAGGGACGGGCCTGACCGGTGGAGGCGCCGGTGCCGCCGTCGACCGGCAGGATGGTGCCGGTGACGTAGCGCGCGGCGTCGCTGGCCAGGAAGAGCACGGCGGGGGCGATGTCCTCGGGCTCACCGATCCGGCCGAGGGCGACCCGGTCGACGAACCTGGCGAGCAGCTCCGGGTCCTCGGTCACCGCGGACACGGCACCGGTCCGCGTCAGGGCGGGCGCGACGGCGTTGAGGCGGACCCCGGCCGGGCCCCAGTCGAGGGCGAGCGAGCGCACGAAGTTCGAGACCGCCGCCTTGGAGGCGTTGTAGCCGGCCTGGCCCCAGTCGCCGAGCAGACCGGACACGCTCGAGACGGCGACGAGGTTGCCGCCGCTGCGGGCGAGCACGGGCAGCACCTTCTTCGCCAGGTGGAAGAAGCCGTCGACGTTCGTGGCGCGCAGGGCCTCCCAGTCGGCATCGTCCAGGTCGGTGATCCCGCCGTTGGCGTAGCCCGCCGCGTTGCTGACCACGACGTCGATTCGCCCGAACCGGGCGACGACCTCGTCGACGAGGTGCCCGATCTGCTCCTTGTCGGCCAGGTCGGTCGGGACCGCGGCCGTCCGCTCGGGCGGCGCGTCCCGCAGTGCGTCCTCGAGTGCCTCCCGACGCCGCCCCGCGACGGCGACGGTCGCGCCGGCCGCCAGGAAGGCACGCGTGATGGCGAGCCCGATGCCGGAGCCGCCCCCGGTCACCAGCACGACCGAGTCGGTGAAGTCGAACTGCGCGGTCCCGGTGCTCATCAGGTCCTGCTCTCCGGTCGAGGGTGCGACGGGCCGTCGCTCCGCCCGTCCTGCTCAACACTACGCACGGCGCTCGGTATTCGACGCAGCCCACATGTTTTCACCTACGTCACACCGACGCTCTCACGACCCGGGGAGGGCGACGTTCTGCAGCCGCACCTGCCCGCGGACGAGCTCCTTGCCGTCCTCGGCCCGGGTGATCCGCACCAGCCAGAGCTGCTGCACCCGACCCTGCTGGAGCGGCTCGGCGACGACGTCGGCGCGACCCTCGGTGGCGCTGCGCAGGAAGTCCGTGGCGTTGTGGACCCCGACGGCGAACTGGCCCCGGTCGCGCACGGCCTCACTGGCGCCGACGCTCGCGGCGCTCTCGACCGCCGTCGTGTAGACGCCGCCGTGGACCACGCCCCAGGGCGTGTGGTGCTGCGGCCCCAGCTCGATCCGGCCGGTCACCCGCGTCGGGGTCACCGTCTCGATCTCCAGGCCCGCCGCGGCGAGGAAGGCCGAGGCCGCGGCGAGGGAGAGGTCGGGGCTGGTCATGGGTTCTCCTCCATCTGACGGCCGGCACGCCGAGGGCCGGTCACCGGTCGACGCTGAGTATCGACGGACAACTGAGCTGCCGGCACTGCGGGGAGAGCATCCCCACAACGGCCGGAGCGCCAGCAGTGACATAGGTTACCGTCGATTGTCTACGTCAGAGACAGGAGTACCGATGAGCCGCGAGGACGCCCTGGTCACCGCCGACTGGGCCGAGGAGAACCTGGACGCACCCGGAGTGGTGTTCGTTGAGCTCTACGGCGGGGAGGGCGTGCACCCCGACGCGACGACGATCACCTACTGCCGCATCGGCGAGCGGTCGTCGCACACCTGGTTCGTCCTCACCTACCTGCTGGGCTACGACAAGGTGCGCAACTACGACGGCAGCTGGACCGAGTGGGGGAACGCGGTGCGCGCCCCGATCGAGCGCTGACGAGCATGGCGCACGCACCGAACGTGATCCGCGCCACCTGGGTGGGCGAGCATCGCTTCGACACCGGACGTCCGGACGGTCCCGTCGCGCGGCTGGATGGCAGCGCACACACTGGCCAGTCGCCGCCGGACGCGCTGCTGAGCGCA
>NZ_JBVPVA010000849.1:0-1533 GCF_055612215.1 Actinomycetospora sp.
GCGGCTGAGACATCCCATGGCGTTTGAGGTCAAGCGGCGGTGGCTGTGCGGTGGGCCCAGGCGGTGGTCTCGTCGTAGCGGGTTCGGGTCTTGAGGCAGCCGTGCAGGATGCCGACGAGGCGGTTGCCGAGCTGGCGTAGCGCGGCGTGGTGGCCGACGTTCTTGGCGCGGAGTTCGTCGTAGTAGGCCCGGGCGCCGGGTGAGGCGCTCAACGCGCAGAACGCCCACTGGTGGACCGCGTCGGCGATGCGGCGGTTGCGCGCGTAGCGGGCCAGCACGAGGTGCCGGCGCCCGGAGGCCCGAGTGATCGGGGAGGTGCCGGCGTAGTTGCGGCGGGCTTTCGCGTCGCGGTAGCGGGTGGGGTCGTCACCGAACTCGGCGAGCACCCGGGCGCCCAGGACCTGCCCCAGCCCCGGTTGGCTGAGGTAGAGCTCAGCGTCCGGGTGCTGGGAAAAACCCTGCCCCACCACCTGCTCCAACGCCGGGATCTGCCTGTTCAGCGCGGAGATCAACTGCACCTGGGAGGCGGCGATGGTCGCGTAGGCGGCCCCGACCCTGGCGGGCTGGCCCAGCGCCGGGGCCCGCAGCGCGGCCTGGATCGCCTCGGCCCGGGCCTCGACGTCCCGACGACGGGCGCGCTTGAGCACCGCGGCGATCTTCGACCGAGACAACCGCGTAGCCCGGTCGGGGTCGCCGGCGCGTTCGATGAGCTCGAGCGCGTCGGGGTCGGCGAGCTCGAGGCGCCCGGCCGAGAGCGCGTCGAGCATCCCGGGGAAGTACTCCCTCAGCGCCTGGCGCAGCCGCTGCAGATGCCGGGTCCGTTCCCAGATCAACGACTGATGCGAACGCGCCACCAGCTTCAGCGCCTCGGCGTGGTCGCTGTCCCCGGCGACCGGGCGGTGATGGGCCCGGTCCAGACGCACGATCTCAGCGAGCACGTGCGCATCGCCGGGGTCGGACTTCGCTCCCGACGTGGAGTGCCGCTCCCGATACCGGGCCACCGACAGCGGGTTGATCGCATACACCTGGTAGCCGGCCGCGACCAGCGCGCTGACCCACGGGCCGCGGTCGGTCTCGATCCCCACGATCACCGATCCCTCGGCCAGCGACCCGGTCTCCTCGTCGACCGTGTCCTGGCCGAGGTGCTCGGCGAGCAGCTCGTGCAGCCGGGTCATCCCGGCCATGCCCTCGGGCAGACGGGCCCGGGCCAGTCGGCGCCCGGTCTCGTCGAGGACTTCCACATCATGGTGGTCCTCGGCCCAGTCGTTCCCCACGAACACCGTCACCGCCGACTCCTCCCGATCACCTTCTTCGAGATCGGCAGCGCGGAGCAGACCAGTCGCGACCTAATGGATCAGTGCTCACCGCGATCTCCGGGGCACGACATCCCATCAGCGATTCGGCCTGCTCACGACCGGTGGGCGCACGATCTCAGCCTAGAGCTGATCTCGCTCTGGCCAGGCGAGTGCTGACCCACCGGCCGCTACCGGCACCGAGCCTCCCAGAGGAGCCCCGGTAAGCCCCATTAGGCCG
>NZ_JBVPVA010000686.1:0-1364 GCF_055612215.1 Actinomycetospora sp.
ACTTGCCGGTGCCCTTCTGCCCGGCGGTATCGAGGATCACGTCGACCAGGTGCTGGCCGGTCTCGCTGTCCTTGGTGCGGAAGATCTTCGCGGTGATCTCGATGAGGAACGACTGCAGCTCGCCCGCGTTCCACCCGGCGAAGACGTCGGCCAGCTCCTCGTTGGTCAGCCCGCCGACGTTCTTCAGCACGTCGTAGGCCTCGGCGATGAGCTGCATGTCGGCGTACTCGATGCCGTTGTGGACCATCTTGACGAAGTGGCCCGCGCCGTCGGCGCCGATGTGGGTGCAGCACGGCGCGCCGTCGACGTGCGCCGAGATGTCCTCGAGCAGCGGACCGAGGGACTCGTAGGCCTCGTCCGGCCCGCCGGGCATGATCGAGGGCCCGTTGAGGGCGCCCTCCTCGCCACCCGAGACGCCCATGCCGACGAAGTTCAGCCCCTGGTCACGCAGCGCCTTCTCCCGACGGCGGGTGTCGGCGAAGTGGGCGTTGCCCGCGTCGATGATCACGTCGCCGGACTCGAGGAGCGGGGTGAACTCGTCGATGACGGCGTCGGTCGCCTTGCCGGCCGGAACCATCAGCACGATGCGACGGGGGCGCTCGAGGGAGCGCACGAACTCCTCGGCGGACTCGGCGGGCACGAACGTGCCCTCGTCGGAGAACTGGTCGACGAGGTCGTGCGTGCGCTTGGCGGTCCGGTTGTGCAGCGCGACGGCGTGACCGTGCCGCGCCAGGTTGCGTGCGAGGTTCCGGCCCATCGTGGCGAGGCCGCTGACGCCGATCTCCGCTGTCTGACTCACGCGCACAGCATGCCCGAGATCGCGGTGCGCACGAACCCGGCCGGGGGACTTTCCAGCGGGGCCCGTAACGACTCCGTGACTGATCACGAGAAGGGAGCGAATCGCCGCGGCGCTCCGCCCCGGCCCACCTCACAGGGGGAACGAGCAGATCATGACGGACCAGACACGAGTCCACGGTGGCCGCGCCGCCGTGCGTCGGGCGGCGGCCCGGGCGACCCGCCGGACCCGCTACCTGCTCGCAGCAGGCCTCGCGGTCGTTGTGACCCTGAGCAGCGTGCTCGTCGGGAACGCGGTGGGATGGGCGGACACGTCGGTGCCGGCGCCACCCGGGACGGCGACCGCCGCGACGAAGGTCCCGCCGGCCACGACGGTCCCGGGCGCGGTGGCTGCGGTGGTCCCGGGCGCGGTGGCTGCGGCGGTCCCGACGACCACGGCGGTCACCCCGGCCCCCGGGCAGATCTGCGACCCGTTCGGGTCCAAGACGGTCGCCGGCGGCACGTACCTCGTGCAGAACGACCGCTGGGGCGCCACGACCCAGCAGTGCATCACGCCGTTCGACACCGGC
>NZ_JBVPVA010001119.1:0-5108 GCF_055612215.1 Actinomycetospora sp.
ATCCGCGGGCTCTTCCTCGGGATGACCCGCAAGGAGATGGAGCGCCGCGTCGACGAGATCGCGGACTTCACCGAGCTCGGCGACTACCTGACGATGCCGCTGCGCACCTACTCCACCGGCATGCGGGTCCGGCTCGCGCTCGGCGTCGTGACCTCGATCGACCCCGAGATCCTCATCCTCGACGAGGGCATCGGCGCGGTCGACGCGGCGTTCCTCGAGAAGGCACGCGACCGGCTGCGCGACCTCGTCAGCCGCTCCGGGATGCTCGTGTTCGCCTCGCACTCCGACGAGTTCCTCGTCGAGCTCTGCGACACCGCGATCTGGATGGACACCGGCGAGATCCGCGAGCAGGGGGACCTGCGCGAGGTGGTCAGCCACTACAAGGGCCGCGACCTGTTCGAGTCGCTGAGCCCCGACACGCTGCGTCGCCTGGACCTGCAGCGCGACACGGGCGCCCTGCAGCGCGACACGGGCGCCGCCGGGGCCACGCCGACGGACCAGCCCGCCGACGAGACGGTCGGGCTCCCGTGACGACCCCTGACCTCGAGAGCGTCTGGGCCGTGGTGGTCACCCGCCACCGCGCCGAGCTGCTCGCCGACGGGCTCGCCGTCCTGGCCAAGCAGACCCGCCGTCCGGACCACCTCGTCGTCGTCGACAACGGCCCGGACGACGCGACCCGCGAGGTCGTGGAAGCCTGCGGGCTCCCGTCGACCTACCTGCCCTCGCACCACAACCTCGGCGGGGCGGGCGGCTACGCGCTGGGCATGCTCACCGCCCTCGCGCACGGCGCGGACTGGCTCTGGATGGCCGACGACGACGGGCGTCCCGCCGACGAGCACGTGCTCGCCACGCTGCTCGACGTGGCCCGGCGCCGCGACCTCGCCGAGGTCTCCCCCGTCATCGCCGACGCCGCCGACCCGGAGAACCTCGCGTTACCGCTGCGGCGGGGCCTGTCGTGGAAGCGGCGGCGTCGCGAGCTGGCCGACTTCGGCGACGGCGAGCTGATGCCCGGCATCGCGCACCTGTTCAACGGCGCACTCTTCCGGGCCTCGACGCTGGACGTGGTCGGCGTCCCGGATCTCCGCCTCTTCGTCCGGGGGGACGAGGTGGAGCTGCACCGCCGCCTCATGCGCTCGGGGCTTCCCTACGGGACGTGCCTGACGACGGCGTACGTCCACCCCGACGGATCCGACGAGTTCAAACCGATGCTCGGCGGCCGTCTGCACGCCCAGGACCCGGGCGACGCGACCAAGCGGTACTTCACCTACCGCAACCGCGGCTATCTGCTGGCCCAGCCCGGCCTGCGCAAGTTCGGTGCCATCGAGCACCTGCGCTTCGGCTGGTACTTCCTCGTCGAGCGACGGGACGTCGCGGCGATGCGGGAGTGGCTGCGGCTGGTGCGGATGGGCCGACGCGAGAGGTTCCGCCGCCCATGAGGCGGACGCGCCTCCCCGAATCGATCTCCCCGGCGACTCCGGAGGTCATCCACGACATGCCAGGACGCATCACGTGCTGACGTCAGGCAACGAGGCGTCGACCGCCACCGCCGACCCGAAGGTCGGCGCGGCGCTCAACGGCGCGCACGGACCCGCGACGGCGACGGACCCGTCCCCGGCCGAGGAGAAGCGGACGCTGTGGCGCACCCGCTGGCTCGCGGTCCTGCTGGGTGGGCTGGGTGCCGGGCTCGCGCTGGTGTTCCCGTTCCTGCCCGTCGTCCAGGACACCGCGACGATCCAGTGGCCGAGCCCGACGACGGGGACCCGCTCGGTCGACGCGCCGCTGGTCGCCTTCCGGCCGCAGACGATGTCGGCCTCGATCCCGTGCACGGCCGTGCGCAGCCTCGACGCCCGCGCCACGCAGCGCGCGACGGTGCTGTCCACGACGCCGCCGCTCTCCACGGCGGGCGCCCAGGTCGGGCTGCAGCTCTACGTCGACAACGGGCAGCTCACGCTCACCGACCGCGGGCAGCAGGCCGCGCAGGAGCCGGTGCCCGCGGGGCCCTGCAACGTCACGGTCACCTCGGACTACGCCCAGACCGTCATCAACCTCGGGGCCGGCGCCGACGTCGTCCTCGGCGGGGACTTCCGGCCGCAGGTCGTCGGCATCTACTCCGACCTCGACTCGACGCGTGACCCGACCTCGGGGACGAACGTCCAGGTCGTCCCGGACACCCGGTTCCAGACGACCGCGACCGCGCTCAAGACCGCGGCGGGCGTCCTGGCCGTGCTCTGCTTCCTCGGGGCGGTGTGGGCCCTGCACGCGCTCGACCGGAAGGCGGGACGGCGCGCGCCGCGTCTCGCGCCGCGACGGTGGTGGCGGCCGACCGCCCGCGACGCGGTGGTGGTGGCGGCGCTCGCGGTCTGGGCGGTGATCGGGTCCCAGACCTCCGACGACGGGTACATCCTCGGGATCGCCCGCGCCCGCGAGAGCGCCGGCTACATCGGGAACTACTACCGGTGGTTCAACGTCCCCGAGGCGCCGTTCGGCTGGTTCTACGAGCTGTACGCGGTCTGGGTCCAGGTCAGCGACAACGTCCTGTGGATGCGGCTGCCCTCCGTGTTCATGGGCATCGTGTCCTGGCTGCTGATCTCGCGGGAGATGCTGCCCCGGCTGGGCCAGCAGGTCCGGACGTCGAAGGCGGCGGGCTGGGCCGCGGCGATGGTCTTCCTGATGTTCTGGCTGCCGTTCAACAACGGGCTCCGGCCCGAGCCGGTGGCCGTCATCTCGGCGCTGCTGGCGTTCTGCTCGGTGGAGCGCGCGGTGGCCACCCGCCGGCTCGCGCCGGTGGCGCTGGGCCTGGTGGCGGCGGCGTTCGCGCTGGCGGCCACACCGACCGGCCTGATGGCGGTCGCGCCGTTCCTCGCCGCGGCCCGGCCGCTGTTCCGGCTGGTGCAGGAGCGGGTGCGCCGGCTCGGGTGGCTCCCGGTGCTGGCCCCGATCCTGGCGGCCGGCCTCGTCGTCCTCATCGCGATCTTCGCCGACCAGACGTACGCGGCCGTGATGGAGGCCAACCGCGTCCGGTTCCTCATCGGGCCGAACTACACCTGGTACCAGGAGGTCGTCCGGTACGAGTCGCTGTTCTCGGTCTCGGCGGACGGGTCGCTGGAGCGCCGCGCCCCCGTGCTGCTGCTCATCCTCGGGCTCGTGGTCTGCCTCGTCGTGCTGCTGCGCCGCGACCGCATCCGCGGGGCCGCGCTCGGCCCGTCGCAGCGGCTCATCGGCACCACGCTGCTCGGCTTCGTCGTCCTCGCGCTCACCCCGACCAAGTGGACCCACCACTTCGGCGCCTTCGCCGCACTCGGGTCCGGGATGGCGGCGCTGACCGCGCTGGCCACCTCGTCGGACGTGCTGCGCTCGCGCCGGAACCGCTCGCTCTTCCTCGCGGCGGTCTTCGCGACGCTCGCGCTCGCGTTCACCGGCCCCAACACGTGGTGGTACACCAACAACTGGGGCGTCCCCTGGAACGACAAGTCGCCCTCCTACGACCACCACGAGGCCTCGACGCTGCTGCTCGCCATCGCCGGCATCCTGTTGGTCGTCGCGGCGATCGAGCACATCCGCGGCATCCAGGAGGAACGCCCGCCCTCGTCGGGACCCTGGCAGCCGTCGGGACGCGTGGGGCGGGTGGTCGCGCCGGTGCTGGTGCGGGCGAAGCGGCTGCGCGGCTCGCGCTCGGCCAGCGCCGTCGAGCGCCGCGCCCGCGCGCTGCGGGTCGGGTCCGCGCCGATCGCGGTGATCTGCGGGCTCCTGGTGCTCTTCGAGATGGCGTCGATGGCCAAGAGCATCGACAAGCAGTGGGACAGCTTTTCCTTCGGCGGGAACGTCATGCGCCACCCGTTCTCGACGTCGTGCGGGCTGGCCGACCAGGTCCGCGTCGAGGGCAGTCCCGCGGCCGGGGTGCTCCCGGCGGCGCCGCCGTTCACCGGCCTCGCGCCCTCGGCCGCGGGCGTGCTGCCCACGATCGCGCCGCAGACCCCGGTCGCGCCCGGCCAGCAGCCCGCGCCGCTGCCGCCGGACACCGTGGGCGCCTCGAGCCCGCTCGCGCAGCTGGTCGACCCGAAGCCCCTCAACCAGGGCTTCCACGCCCAGAACGCCACCCCGCCGACGGGTGGAGGCACCGGGCTCTCCGGGTTCGAGTACACGCTGCGCAACGACCTCGCCGACCAGACCATCGGCACGTTCGACAAGGACGGGCGCAACACCGGGGTGCTGCGCACGGCGTGGGACTCGGTGGACGGGTCGCTGCGCTCGGGGGCGACGCCGCTGGTGATCTCCGTCGCCGGTCGGTTGAACGGTGGCAACAGCCTGTTCCTGCAGTACGCCAAGCGCCTGCCGGACGGCCGCATCCAGATCCTCGGCCAGGACCAGATCGACGACGGCGCGGGCGGCGAACCCCCGTGGCGCGAGATCAAGGTCAACCTGTCGACGGGCAAGGGCGCCCAGGCCGACGAGGTGCGCCTCATCGCCCAGGATCGCTCGCTCGGGCCCGACGGCTGGATGGCGCTCGCCCCGATGCGCGGGCCGAAGCTGGTGCCGTTCACCCAGGCCGTCGGGACCCAGCCGGGCTACCTGGAGTGGCCGGTGCAGTTCGCGTCGCCGTGCCTGAAGCCGTTCGACGTCCGCGACGGCATCGCCGAGGTCCCGACCTACCGGCTCATCGCGGACGCCTCGCAGTTCCGGATCGGCGGCGAGACGTGGTCGCAGCCGTCCGCGGGCGGCCCGATGGGCTGGATCGAGGTGCTGGAGAAGCAGCAGGACGTGCCGTCGTACCTGCAGGGCGAGCCGAACCTGGACTGGGGCCGCATCGAGCGGCTCGAGCCCTACGCGCCGGGCACCGTGGCGCCGAACGTGGTGCACGGGGAGAAGACGGTGTCGGGTAGCCACAGCGACGGGGAGATCGGCGATCCGCCGCCGGGGATCCCGTCGCCGGAGCGGTGACCGGGCTGTTGTCGTTCTGAGCGAGGGGCCCCTTCGGTCGGTCTAGTCGATCGAGGGGTCCCTTCGCTCGATCCGAGGGCTGGCCCGCCCCGCCCAGCACCGGGCCCGGCCTGCCTCAAGTGCTGATGATCACGGCCGGGCGGCAGGGTGGCGTGCGTGGTGTGCCCCTC
>NZ_JBVPVA010001161.1:0-8723 GCF_055612215.1 Actinomycetospora sp.
GCCGTGGAGACCGCGGCGAAGTCGGTGCGCGACATCCGCATCGCCGAGCTCCTGCGCTCCGACCTGGTCATCGAGAACGGCCAGGTGACCGGCTTCCGCGTACGTCTCGCGATCTCCTTCAAGTTCGAGTCGGGCGACTAGCTGTCGTGACGCCTCGCCACGAGGACGGCTAGCGGTCCAGCACGGCGTGCAGCGGGCGCCCGGCGAGGCGGGCGCGGCCGTCGAGGGCGGGCAGCTCGAGCACGACCACCAGCGACGTCACCGTCGCCCCGCACTCCTCGACCAGCTCGCACGCCGCGGCGGCCGTCCCGCCGGTGGCGAGGACGTCGTCGACCAGCAGGGCCCGTGCGCCCGGGGCGAGCACCCCCGCCGGGAGCTCGAGGGTCGCCGACCCGTACTCGAGGTCGTAGGACCGCGCCGCGGCGACGGCGGGCAGCTTGCCCTGCTTGCGGACGGGGACGAGGCCGAGCCCCAGGGCCTGGGCCACCGCGGCCCCGAGCAGGAAGCCGCGCGCCTCGATGCCGATCACCACGTCGACCGGGTGCTCGGCCACCGGGGCGCTCAGCAGCCGGGTGGTCGCGGCCAGCCCGCGCGCGTCGGCGAGCACCGTCGTGAGGTCCCAGAACCGGATCCCGGGCTGCGGGAAGTCCGGGACCTCGCGCAGTAGGCCCGCGACGAGGTCGCGGTCGGCGCCGAGGTCGACGGCCGGGCTCACCGGCGGCGCTTCCCGCTCGGTCGGCCGGACTTGCCGGCCGGCCGGGCACCGGGGCGCGGGGCGCTGCCGGTCCGGCCCGCCCGCGAGCCGGCGTCGCGGCCGGTGGACCCGTCGCGGCCGGCCCGGGACCCGGCTCCGCTGGCCGCCGCGACGACCGCGTCGGTGTCGAGGACGTCGGTCGGCTCGCCGGTCGTGACCTCGTCGCCGGTGCCGCGGCGCGCGCCGTCCCGTTGCCCGGTCTTCGCGCGCCGGGCCGCGACCCGCTGGGCCTGCTGAGCCCAGACGCGGTCGCGCATCGCGAGGTCGACGACGATGGGGGTCGCGAGCAGGACCGACGACGCCGCGCCGATGAGCGTCCCGACGAGCTGGACCAGGGCGAGGTCGCCGAGCACGCCGACGCCGAGCAGGACCACACCGACGATGAAGAGCCCGATCAGCGGCAGCGCGGCGATCAGCGAGGTGTTCAGCGAGCGCATCAGGGTCTGGTTGACCGCGAGGTTCGCCGCCTCGGCGTAGGTGCGCCGGGTGATCCCCGCGAGCCCGCGGGTGTTCTCGCGGACCTTGTCGAACACGACCACGGTGTCGTAGAGCGAGAACCCGAGGATGGTGAGCAGGCCGATCACCGTGGCCGGGGAGACCTCGAAGCCGACCAGCGAGTAGACGCCTGCGGTGACGACGATGTCGTTGATCAGCGCGATGATCGCCGCGAGGGCCATCCGGCGCTCGAAGTAGATCGCCAGGTACGCGGTGACGAGCACCAGGAACACGGCGAGCGCGATGAGCGCCTGGCGGGTGATCTCCCCGCCCCAGCTCGCGCTGACGGCGCTGTCGCTCACCGCGTCGCGGTCGGGCCGGCCGTCGGTGCCGAGAGGCTGGAACTGGTCGAACAGCGCCTGGTCGAGCGCGATCTGCTCGCCCTGGGTGAGTCGTTCGGACTTGATGAGGATGGTCGCGGAGTCGCCGGTGCCCGCGGTCTGCACCGACTCCGCCGGGTGCCCGACCGCGCGGTCGAAGGTCTGCTCTACCTGGCTCGTCTGCGCCACCCCGGTCGCCCCGCGCGCGGGGAACTGCACCGAGGTGCCGCCCTCGAAGTCGATCGAGAAGTTGAAGCCGCGCAGGATGATCGAGAGCAGGCAGACCAGGACGATCGCGCCGAACACGGCGTACCAGGTCCGCGACCGCCCGACGACGTCGAGCCCGCCGTTGCCCTCGTAGAGCCCGTCCAGCCGCCCGCGCCGGGCCGCCCGGCGCGTCGGGCCGGCCTCCGCGGGCCGGGCGTCGGCGTCGTCGTCGTCGTCGAGCGCCAGGTCGTCGTCGACCTCCTCGGGCTCGCGCGCGCCGTCGGCGTCGTTCCGGCCGCCGGCACGGCGGGTGGGGCGGGTCATCGGGTACCTCCGCGGCCGGAGCCGCTGCGCTGCGCCCGCCCGCTCGGCGCGGTGGGACGACGGGTCTGGCCGGGCCGGGCGCCGGGGCGGGGCGCACCGCCCGCTCCCCCGCCGCGCCCGCCGGGCCCGGGTCGGGTGGTCTGCGAGGCGACCTTGCCGAGCCCGGACCAGGCCGGGCTCGCGAACAGCCGCGAGTTCGACGCCATCGACAGCAGCGGGTGCGTCACGAGGAACACGACGACGAGGTCGAGGATCGTGGACATGCCGAGCGTGAACGCGAAGCCGCGGACCTGGCCGACCGCGAGGACGTAGAGGACGACGGCGGCGAGGAAGCTCACCGCGTCGCCGGAGAGGATGGTGCGGCGGGCCCGCGTCCATCCCCGCGGGACCGCGGAGCGGAAGCTGCGGCCCTCGCGCATCTCGTCCTTGATCCGTTCGAAGAAGATCACGAACGAGTCCGCGGTGATGCCGATGGCCACGATGAACCCGGCGACGCCCGAGAGGTCGAGGGTGAACCCGATGCTGCGCCCGAGCAGGACGAGGACCGCGTAGACGACCAGGCCGGACAGGACCAGCGACAGGATCGTGAGCACGCCCAGCGCCCGGTAGTAGAAGAGCGAGTAGACGAACACAAGCGCCAGCCCGATGAGACCGGCGATCAGACCGGCCTCGAGCGACGCGAGGCCGAGGGTGGCCGAGATCGTCTGGGCGTCCGAGGTGTCGAACGACAGCGGCAGCGAGCCGTACTTGAGCACGTTCGCGAGGTCCGTCGCCGACTGCTGGTTGAAGTTGCCGCTGATCTGGGACGTGCCGCCGGGCTGGGCGGCCTCGATCGTCGGCGCGGAGACGACCTGGGAGTCCAGGGTGAACGCCACACCCTTGCCGACGTTGGCCGTCGTGTACTGCGCCCAGACCCCGGCGCCCGCGGACTTGAAGGTCACGTTGATGACGTAGCCCGCGCCCTGCTGGTTGGGCGCCGCGACCGCGTCCGCCACCTCGGTGCCGGAGAGGATCGAGGGCCCGAGGACGTACTTGGCGGTGCCGTTGCGGTCGCAGGCCACGAGGGGCTTCGTCGGGTCGTCGTACCCGCGCAGCGGGTCCTCGACCGCGCAGTTGAGCGACTGCAGGGCCTGGGCCTGCACCGCCGGGTCGTCGCTCTGGCGGGTCTGCTTCGCCGCGGCGATCGCCGCGGCCAGGCGCGGGTCCTGCGAGGTGCCGCCCCCCGCGGGGGCGCCCCCGCCGGGCGGCGGGGCGGGCGGGGTCGGCGCCTGGACCGGCAGCCGGACGCTCTGGCCCGACGGTGCCTGTCCCGGTGTCCCGCCCCCGGCGCCACCGGTCGGGGCCTGTCCCGGCTGGGACTGACCGCCCTGGGACTGGCCACCCTGGGGCTGGCCCGGGGCGGGCGTGGCCGCCAGCGGGCCCTCGACGACGGGGCGGAAGTACAGCCGGGCGGTCTGGCCGAGGCTGCGGGCCTGGTCACCGGCCGTCCCCGGCACCGTGATGACGAGGTTGTTGCCGTTCTGCACGACCTCGGCCCCCGAGACGCCGAGGCCGTTGACGCGCTGCTCGATGATCTGGCGCGCGAGGTTGAGCTGGTCCGGCGTGGGCGCCGCCCCGGTCTCGGTCCGCGCGGTCAGCGTCACCTGCGTGCCGCCCTGCAGGTCGATCCCGAGCTTCGGGGTCGGCGACCTGTCCCCGGTGAGGAACACCAGCCCGTAGAGGACCACGACGATGCCCACGAACACGGCGAGGTAGCGGCCCGGCCGGAACCGGACGGTGGGTGGGGCCACGCTGCGAACTCCAGGGTCGGGCGACGGCGGTGTCCTCGGACTCGTCCTCGCCGCGCGGCGTCCGGGACACCGCGGCGACGGACCGCCGGCACCGGGTCAGGTGACGCCGGAACCGCCCGATCACGCTCGCGGGACACGCCTGGCGGCGCGCGCCGAGGACCAGGACAGCAGGGTAGGCCGCCACCGGGGGCGCCATCGCACCCGGCCCGTCCCGGTCCGCGTCGCGCCGTGCGGTAGGAGGACGGGCCGGCCGCGGCGACCCCGGGCCGCCGGACCCCGCATCGGGGTCAGGACGAGGAGCGCGAGTCCCCCGGGTTGCTGGACCCCGCCGAGACGCCGTTGCCGTTCGGCGTCGACGTCGGGTCGGAGAAGGTCGGCTCCGCGGACGCGCCGTCCGAGCCCGCCGCCGGGGCCGCCGTGGTGTGCGTGGCGGCGGTGCCGGTCTGCGTGGACGCCGGGCGGTCGACCGGGGCGTCGGTGATCACCTCGTGCTCGGCGGCACCCACGGCCGGGGCCTCCCCGAGATGCTCGACGTCGCCCACCAGCACGTCGGCGTCGCCGGCGAGCTTCTCGCGGACGGCGGCGCGCAGCCACGTGGTGATCACGTCGGGCGCGATCTCGAGGTCGATGGTCTTCTCGTCGTCGGTGTCGACGACGGTGCCGCTGATCCCCGAGGTCATGACGACGACGTCGCCCACCGAGATCGAGTTCTGCAGGCTCTCCTGCTGCTGGGCCTGCTTCTTGCGCTGCCGGTTGGAGAAGAAGATCATGCCGATCATGAAGACGATCAGCAGAGGGAAGAGGAGGTCCATCTCGCTCCGTTCGGATCCGTGCACCGGTCCGACCGACCGCTCTACCTGCGATCCGTCGTACGTACTCCCCTGAGAGTCTGCCAGCTCAACCGAACAACGTCGGCGGGCCCTGCTCGTCGGTTTCCTCCGGAACGTCCCGATCCGGAGGTGTCTCGCCCAGGTGGCGCCACGCCGCGGGGGTCGCCACGCGCCCCCGGGGGGTCCGCGCGAGCATCCCCGCGCGCACCAGGTAGGGCTCGCAGACCTCCTCGACGGTGCCCGGCTCCTCCCCCACCGCGACCGCCAGCGTCGACACCCCGACCGGCCCGCCGCCGAACGACCGGACCAGCGCGCCCAGCACGGCGCGGTCGAGCCGGTCGAGGCCCAGCTCGTCCACGTCGTAGACCGCGAGCGCCGCCCGCGCCACCTCCCGCGTCACGCGCCCGTCCGCGCGGACCTCGGCGTAGTCGCGCACCCGGCGCAGCAGCCGGTTCGCGATCCGCGGCGTGCCCCGCGACCGGAAGGCGATCTCCCGCCCGCCGTCGGGCTGCAGGTCCACCTCGAGGATCTGCGCACTGCGGGCCACGACGAGCTCGAGGTCCTCGGGCTCGTAGAACTCCATGTGGCCGGTGAAGCCGAAGCGGTCGCGCAGCGGCCCGGTGAGCGACCCGGCGCGGGTGGTCGCCCCGACGAGCGTGAACGGGGCGACGTCCAGCGGGATGGACGTCGCGCCCGGGCCCTTGCCGACGACGATGTCGACCCGGAAGTCCTCCATGGCGAGGTAGAGCATCTCCTCGGCCGGCCGGGCCATGCGGTGGATCTCGTCGATGAACATCACGTCGCCCTCGACGAGGTTCGACAGCATCGCCGCGAGATCCCCGGCCCGCTCGAGCGCCGGGCCGCTGGTGATGCGCACGGCGCTGCCGAGCTCGTTGCCGATGATCATCGCGAGGCTGGTCTTCCCCAGCCCCGGCGGGCCGGAGAGCAGCACGTGGTCCGGCGGGCGGCCGCGCCGCAGCGCGCCCTGCAGCACGAGGTCGAGCTGCTCGCGGACCCGGGGCTGCCCGATGAACTCGGCGAGCCGCGCGGGCCGGAGCCGGTTCTCCAGGTCCGACTCGCCCGCCTCCTGCGTGGCCGCGAGGGCCCGCTCCAGGTCGGCGGAGAGCTCGTCCCCGCTCACCGCGCGTCCTCCCCCGTCACCGGCCCGGTCCCAGCCGGTGCAGCGCGGCGCGCAGGACCGCCGACGAGCCGGCGCCCTCCCCGAGGTCACCCACGGTCTCGTCCACCGCCTTCTCCGCGGGCTTGGCCGCGAAGCCGAGCCCGACGAGCGCCTCGACGACCTGGTCGCGCAGGGTGCCACCGGCCACCACGGATGCCGGTACTGCGTCGGCGCCGTCGAGCGCGTCGGTTCCCCCGGCCTCCGGCGGCGCGACCTTGTCCCGCAGCTCGACGACGAGGCGCTCGGCCCCCTTGCGCCCGATGCCCGGGACGGTCATCAGGGTGGTGAGGTTGCCGTCGGCCAGGGCCCGGCTCAGCGCTGCCGGATCGAGCACCGCGAGCGTGGCCAGGGCGAGCCGCGGACCGACGCCGGACACGGTCTGCAGCAGCCCGAACAGTTCGCGCTCGGCGGCGTCGGCGAACCCGAAGAGGGTCAGCGAGTCCTCCCGGACGACGAGCGCCGTCTCCAACCGGGCGCTCTGGCCGCGCCGGAGACCGGCGAGCGTGGTGGGCGTCGCCTGCACCGCCAGGCCCACGCCGCCGACCTCCACCACCGCGTGGTCCAGCCCGACCGAGAGGACCTCCCCGCGCACGGACGAGATCACGGATCCACCTCCCTGCTGCCGGCGCACCCGGCGAACACCTGTTCGAGCGGGACGCTACCGCGAGGGTCCGACAGGGCGGTGACCGCCACGCGCGGCGTGCCCCGGTCGCGTCAGCTCCGCGCCGGGCGGGCCGCGGTCGTCGCGGCCTTGCGGGCGGCGGCGAGGCGGGCGGCGTGCGTGCGGGCCACCTCGGCGGCCCGGGCCTCGGCCTCGGCCAGCCGGGCGATCATGGGTGCGCGCCAGCAGTGACAGACCGCGAGCGCGAGCGCGTCGGCCGCGTCCGCGGGCCGGGGAGCGGTCTCCAGCGCGAGCACGCGGCGCACCATCGCGGTCACCTGGGCCTTGTCGGCGCGCCCCGACCCGGTGACGGCGGCCTTCACCTCCGAGGGGGTGTGGAACGCGACGGGCAGCCCGGCGCGACCGGCGACGAGGGCCACCACCCCGCCGGCCTGCGCGGTGCCGATGACCGACCGCACGTTGTGCTGGCTGAACACCCGCTCCACGGCCACGACGTCGGGGCGGTACTCGGCGATCCACCGCTCCACGGCGTCCGCGACCGCGCCCAGCCGGGCCGCGACCTCGTCGTCGGGCGGGGTGCGGACCACGTTGACGGCCACGGCGCGCACCGTGCGCCCGCCCGCGCCCTCGACCACCCCGAGCCCGCAACGCGTCAGCCCGGGGTCCACTCCCAGCACCCGCATGGCGGGCACGCTACCGACCGGCCCGCCGCCGTCAGGCCGACGACGCGCCCGCCGCCACCGGACCGGGCGTCAGCGCAGCGCCCAGGCGGGCACGTCGCGCGCCCGTTCGGCCCGCGCGCCGGTGGGCCCGGGGTCGCCGTGGCGGAACGTCATGCTGATCCGGGGCCCGGCGCCGGGCTCCTTGGGCACGGTGTGCTGCCACTCGTGCTGGCAGCGCCCGCCCATGACGAGCAGGTCACCCCCGCACACCGTCAGCCAGCGGGTGCCGCCGCCCGCGAGCGCCCGCAGCCCGAAGCGCCGCGGCGCGCCGAGCGAGACGATCGCGACGACCGGCTGCGGGTGCACGAAGCGCACGCGGTCCCCGTGCCAGGCCACCGAGTCCGCCCCGTCGCGGTAGAAGTTCGCCGACACCCGGTCGAAGGGCTCCCGGTAGTGCTCGACGAGGGCCGCCGCCAGGTGCTCGCTCGGCGACGGCGCGTCGGCCAGCGCCCACCCGCAGGTCAGCCGGGGCTCCACGATCTCCTGGGTGAACATCCGCCGGTGCCGCTGGTTCCACGCCACGTCGCCCACGAGCTCGTCGAACCACACGTCGGCCCCGGGCAGCCAGCCCGGGACCACGTCGACCCACGAGCGGTCGTCGAGCCAGGTCCGGTGTGCCCCCGCCCAGGAGACGTCGTCCGGGCCGGTCGGCAACGCGCCGGAGCCGCCCGGGACCGAGTCGAAGAGCGAGGGAGTGAAGACCGCCGTCATGGGCTAGAGTCGAACACATGTTCGAGTCGACGGCAAGCGCCGGGTCCGGGTTCCGCGGAGCGGGTGCCGCTCGCGTCCCGGGTGGGTACCGGGCCGGGCATGAGCGCGAGGCACGCCGTCGTCCACGGCACGGTCCAGGGAGTGTTCTACCGCGCGAGCGCGGAGCAGGAGGCACAGCGGCTCGGCGTCGCGGGCTGGGTGCGCAACCGGCAGGACGGCTCGGTCGAGCTCCTCGTCGAGGGGGACGACGCGGCGGTCGAGCAGATGCTGGCCTGGGCGGGCCGCGGGCCCGACCGGGCGGAGGTGACCGGCGTCGACGTCGAGGAGCGCCCCGAGGAGGGCCTCACCGGCTTCGAGCAGCGCTGAGGCCTGAGCGGCCGGCCCTGCGGACGACGCGGTCGGCCGGCTCGTCGAGGGCGGCGGGGTCGAGCGGCCTCGCCGAGGTCACGTGCCACACCTCCCCCGCGGCCCGCATGTCGGTGACCACCAGACGTCCATGGCTGTGGCGCGATCCCTCGGCCAGCCACTCAGGGCCGTTGATCACGGAGGCGCGGGTGGCAGGTGGCGCGAGTGGTCGGGCCGCGCCCGGCCGGGCCGTGGTGAGGTGACCCCGTGCCGCCCGCACCGCACCCGGCGTCGTCCGCCCTCGACACGACGTGGCGCCGCGTCCTCGCGCGCCGTCACCGACGCCACTTCCTCACCGGTCCGGGCGCCACGACGCCGCACGAGGTGGCCGATCGCCTGCTCGGGGTCCAGGCCCAGGTGCCG
>NZ_JBVPVA010001191.1:0-1367 GCF_055612215.1 Actinomycetospora sp.
GTCGCTGGCGGGTCTGGTCCCGCTGCCCGGCGACGCGATCTACACGCTGACCAAGCACGCCGTCGTCGGCTACGTCCGGTCGGCGGCCGCCACGCTGGCGCCCGAGGGCATCCGGGCCATGGCGCTGTGCCCCGGGTTCGCCGACACCGCGCTGATCGCGCACGTCCGCGACCAGTTCTCCGGGTTCCCGCTGCTCTCGGCGGGCGACGTGGCCGACGCCGTGGAGCGGATGCTCGCCGACGGTGCCGCGGGGGAGTGCTGGTACGTCCAGCCCGGCCGCGACCCCGGCCCGTACGGGTTCCGCGGGGTGCCCGGGCCGAAGGGCGGGGAGGCCCCACCGCCGCTGGCCTGGGAGGGCTGAGGTGCGCGGCTGGACGGTCCCGCGGTTCGGGGAGCCGCGCGAGGTCCTCGAGCTGACCGACCTGCCCGACCCGGTGCCCGGCGAGGGGCAGCGGGTCGTGCAGGTCGAGGCCGCGTCGGTCAACTTCGCCGACATCCTCTACTGCCGCGGCACCTACCAGGACAAGCCGCCGCTGCCGTTCACCCCGGGCCTCGAGGTGGCCGGGACCGACCCCGCGACGGGGGAGCGGCTGTTCGGCCCGGCCGTGATGCCCCACGGCGGCTACGCGGAGCGGGCGCTGCTGAGCTCGTGGTACCCGTGGCCCGAGGGCATGACGGCGGCGCAGGCGTCCGGGTTCTTCGTGGCCTACCAGACCGGGTGGTGCGCGCTGCACCACCGCACGCAGCTGCGGAGCGGGGAGACGCTGCTCGTGCACGCGGCCGCGGGCGGGGTCGGCGCGGCCGCGGTGCAGCTGGGGCTCGCGGCGGGCGCCCGGGTCATCGCGACGGTCGGGTCGCCGGACAAGGCCGAGGTGGCGCGCCGGCTCGGCGCGCACGAGGTGGTCGTGCTGGACGGCCCCGTCGGCGAGATCCTGATCCCGGCCGTGAAGGAGCTGACCGACGGCCGGGGCGCCGACGTCGTCTACGACCCGGTCGGCGGCGACACCTTCGACGCCTCCCGCCGGGTCACCGCCTGGGAGGGCCGCCTGCTCGTCATCGGCTTCGCGGGCGGCCGGATCGCGGACGCCCCGACCAACCACGCGCTGGTGAAGAACTACGACGTCGTCGGGGTGCACTGGGCGGCCTACCGCACGCGGGCCCCGGAGCTGGTCGTGGCCTGGCAGCGGGAGCTCGAGGCGCTGTGGGCATCTCGGCTGATCGACCCACTGGTGGGCGCGGAGTACGCGCTGGCCGACCTCCCCGACGCCCTGGACGCGATCGCGGCCCGCACGACGACGGGGCGCGTGGTCGTCACGCCCTGAGCCTGGTCGACCCCGCGGGGGGCCTGCGGTGCTCGACCCCAGGGG
>NZ_JBVPVA010000708.1:0-11143 GCF_055612215.1 Actinomycetospora sp.
AGCACCGCCCAGGTCACCGGCGAGGTCACCGCCCGGGCGAGGAAGGCGCCGTCGAGGGGCAGACCGGCGTTGGCCAGCGCGAAGAGCGGGACGACCAGCAGGGCCACCCACGGCGAGACCGCCCGCTGGAGGCGGTCGTTCGGCGAGACCGCGGACCGCAGCCCGACGCTCGCGCTCCGTGCCAGCTCCGCAGTGGGTTGCTCGCGGAAGGCGCGCACGAGGTCGGTCGCCCGCTCGAGGTCCCCCCGCGGGGCGGGGTAGGCGAACGTCAGCAGGCCCATGACGAGCCCGGCGGCGACCGGGTCGAGTCCGCTCGCGAGCAGGGCCACCCAGATCCCGAGACCGACCACCACGTACACCGCCGGGACCCGGACCCCTACCGCCCGCACGACGAGGACGACGCCGAGGAGCCCCACCGCCACGAGGACACCCGGCAGCCGGACGTGGTCGGTGTAGGCGACGGCGATGACGACGAGCGCGGCGAGGTCGTCGACGACGAGCACCGTCACCAGGAACGAGCGCAGCGCCGGGGAGCGCGTCCCGACCAGCGTCAGCAGGCCCAGGGCGAGCGCGGTGTCGGTCGACATGACCACGCCCCACCCGTGCGCGGCCGGGGTGCCAACGGTGAGGGCGAGGAAGATCCCGACCGGGACGGCCATGCCCGCGAGCCCGGCCAGCAGCGGGAGGACCAGGCGGGGACGCTCCCGCAGCTCCCCCAGGTCGAACTCGCGGCGGGCCTCGAGACCGACGAGGAAGAAGAACACCGTCATCAGGCCGGCGTTGACCCACTCGCGCAGGCCCTGCTCGAGGCCGTGGCCGTCCAGCTGGACCGAGAACGGCATGGCCCACACCGCGTCGTAGGAACCCGGGTCGACGTTGGACCAGACGAGGGCGGCCACCGCGGCGGCGATCAGCGCGAAGGCGCCCGCGTTCTCCCCGGCGACCAGCCGCCCCAGCCGCTCGCCCCAGGTCCGCGTCCACGGCGTCTGGCCGGTCTCCGCGGGCTCCGGGTCCACACCCGCGACGCTAGCCCACGGGCCCGCGTCGACCGGCCCGCCGTGATCAGGACCGCGCCCGGGTCAGGGCCTCGGGGCCGCGTCGTCGAGCAGGGGCCGGACCAGGTCGCGCAGGGCCGACGTCGGGGGCAGCCCGAGCTCGGCATCGAGCAGGGCCCGGAACGCGTCGTACTCCGCCAGCGCCGCCGCGGTGTTGCCCTCGGCGAGGTGGACCTCGACGAGCCGGCGGCGGGCGCTCTCGCGCAGCGGCTCGTGGGCGACCGCGGCGAGCGCGAACCGCAGGGCCTCGGCGAGGCGGCCCTCCCGACGGCAGGCGGCGCTGCGGTCCTCGAGGGCGTGCAGCCGCAGCTGGCGGTGCCGCTCCCGCTCCACGAGCACCCACTCCTCCGACCACCCGGGCAGCAGCTCGCCGTGGCGCAGCAGGTCGGCCTCCGGCGCGGACCCGGCGTCGCCGTCGAGCGCGTGGACGTCGACGACGGCGTCCGGGCGCAGGCCCACGCTGTCCGCGTCCACGCACACGAGGGCGTCGCGCACCGCGGCCGGCACCTTCCACAGCACCGTCCGCAGCCGCGTCAGGGCCTCCCGGTCGGGGTGCTCCGGCCAGAGCACGGCGGCCAGTTCGTGGCGCCGGACCCGTCGGCGGGCGAGCGCGAGGAACGCGAGCGCCCGCTCGAGGGTCGGCGGCAGCCGCACCTCGTCCTCGCCGACGCGGCAGGAGAAGCGGCCCAGCAGGTCGAGGTGGGCGGGGGCCGGGCTCGGCTGCGCTCTCGGGGTCATCGCCCCGACCACGCTAGGGAGGTCGGCGCGCCGTCGCGACTCGGGAGCGGATGCGTGGAGACGACGCCGTAGACGGCGCGGTGACGCCGCGCGCGACGGCGGGGCCACGGCGCCCGGCGAGGCTGCCGACCATCGAGGGCCCGACGACCGGGTCCTGCCGACGTCACCGAACGACGAGAGGACCTCTGTGTTCCTTCACGTGCAGCGCCTGATCAACGAGATCGTCCCGGACGAGCCGGACCCCGCGGCGGCGAACGCCCTGCAGGAGGGTCTCGGCGGCCAGTTCGGCGAGATGCGCACGATGATGCAGTACCTGTTCCAGAGCTTCAATTTCCGCGGTCCGACCGCCAAACCCTTCCGCGACCTGCTCTACGGCGTCGGCACCGAGGAGATCGGCCACGTCGAGCTCATCGCCACCACCATCGCGCGCCTGGTCGACGGTTCGCCGCGCTACCAGGGCAACCCGACCCACCTCGACGAGCCCGGCGAGGGCGGCGCGACGCCGCTGTCGGTGGCGCTGTCCGGCGGCAACATCCACCACTGGCTCGTCGGCGCCCAGGGCGCGCTGCCCGTCGACGCGCAGGGCGACCCGTGGACGGGCAAGTACGTCTACGACAGCGGCAACCTGCCGCTGAACCTCCTCTACAACCTCATGCTCGAGTCCACCGGTCGCCTGCAGAAGTGCCGGCTCTACGAGATGACCGACAACAAGACCGCGCGCGGCACGATCGCCTACCTGATCGTGCGGGACCAGGCCCACGAGAACGCCTACGCCAAGGCGCTCGAGGCCCTCGGCGTGGAGTGGAACAAGCTCCTCCCGATCCCGAAGACGAACGCGGAGCGCTTCCCCGAGGTCAAGACGCTGCTCGACCAGGGTCTGCAGTCGAAGCAGTACACCTTCAGCCTCGACCAGCTCTCCGAGGCCGCGAAGATCTACCACGGGCCGTCGCCGTCGAAGGACGGCACGGAGCTCTCGACCGAGCAGGCGCCCCAGGGCGCCGACATGCCGATCGCGGTCGAGCGCCCCGAGGAGTTCGGCCCCGGTCTGGACAGCGAGCTCATGGAGCTCGTCCAGGCGACGGCCGACATGGAGGCCTCCACGCCGCCCGGGATCTACGGCACCACGGGCTGACGGCGTGACCGACGCCCGCGCCGCCGGCGCGGTCCTCCTCGTCGCGGTGTGGGCGGAGGACGGCGAGCTGCGGGGCCGCCTCACCGGTGCGGACGACCTCGCCGCGCCGACGCGCGCCGTCGGCGCGGCGCACGGGGTCGAGGACCTGACGCCGGGCCGTCGGCGACTGGCTCCGCGCCCGCGCGGCGGAGGTCGGGGTCGACCCGGCGAGCGCCTAACCGTCGAGGTCGGCGTTGTCCTCGACGTCCTCGTCGACGTGGCGGCCCTCGTCGTCGGCCTCCGTGCCGCCCTCGTCGACCAGCGGGGACGACGCCTCGGGGGCCGCCTCGCCCGTCTGGTCGGACCGGCCCGCGTCGCTGCCCCGCCCTGCGGTGGACTCCTCGCTCATGGGCGGGGCTGCCCGGTTCCGCAGCGCGGGGAATCCTCCGGAACCGCCCCACCGGTCGCGCCGCCTTCCCTACCGTCGACGCTCGTGCCCCCGTGGGTCGTGGCCGTCACCGCCGTGCGCATCGTCCTCGTGCTCGGGGCGGCGTTCGCCGCGTGGCGCGCCGTGCACCTGCACCGCACCGGGTCCCCGCGCAATCCGCTGCCGTGGGCGTTCCTGACCATCCTGTTCATCACGACGACCGCGATGATCAGCGTGGTTCCCTAGCCGGGCCCGGCAGCGCGCGCCGGACCGCGTCGAGCTCGCGGGCCAGGAAACCGTCGCCCGGCGCCACCGCGGCGGGCCCGGGGCCGCCGTCGGCGGTCACCTGGCCTGCGACCGCGTCGAGCTCCGCGGTGATCGCCGCGGCGCGCGCCGCGGGCAGCGACGGCGCGGTCGCCGGCGACCGGTCGAGCGACCAGCAGGCCGCGAGGACCTCGTGGGCCAGCCGCTGCGCGGCGTCGAGCGCCGGCCACCAGAGGGTGGCGCGCCCGTCCCGGCCACCCGGCAGGCCCGGGCCGTCGACCTCGTGGACGTCGGTCAGGGCCTGCACCCGCCGGTCGAGGTCCCTGCGCGCGGTGCGCGCCGCCTCCGCTGTCGTGCTGTGCTCGACCAGGTGGGCCACGACGCGGGCCGCGTCGTGCAGGGTCGCGGCGATCAGCACCGGGGGCGCCGGCAGCGCGGCCCGGGGCGCGACGAGCAGGAAGACCAGGAGTCCCACGGCGCAGCCGACGGCGGTGTCGACGCCGCGCGCCAGGAGGAACGCGGTGAGGTCGGCCGGATGCCCGCCGCTGCCGATCGTCAGCGCGAGCGGGGTGATCAGGACGACCCCGAACCCGTAGTTGCGGGGGATCACGAGCTGGACCGCGCACTGCAGCACCGCGACGACCACGCCCAGCCACACCCCCGCCGGCTGCGCCGCGAGGACGGCCGCGGCGAGCAGCAGACCGAGCCAGGTCCCCAGCAACCGCTGGACCGCGCGCGCCAGGGTGCCCGCCCAGTCCAAGCCCTGGCAGAGCACCAGCACGGCGGCCGCGACGGCCCAGTAGGCGTGGTCGAGACCGACCAACGACCCCAGGGCGCCCGCGACGAGGGCCGCGAGACCCACCCGCACCAGCACCGTCCGCCACGGCGAGCCCGCCGTCAGCATCTCGCGGGCCACCCGCGCCGGGCCCAGGCCGCCGCGCGGGACGCCGCCGCGGGCACGTGGTGCGGGTGCGGCCGGCGGGTCGGCGACCTCGGCCGGCACCGCGCGCAGGCGCGGCGCCGCGGCCGGGTCGACCGGCCGCCCCTCGTCGTGGGCCCGGACGGCGTCGACCAGCAGGCCGTGCACCTCGAGGCCGAGCGCGCGCAGCCGCTCCAGCGTCCCGCCGGGACGGGCGAGCGCGGGCTGCCGCTGGGCCAGCGTCACCCAGCAGCGGTGCACGGCCCGCGCGGCCCGGTCCCGGGCGGCGGAGTAGTCGTCGTGGCCCACGGACTCGACCAGCCGCGCGACGGCGGCGGTGCCCGCGAGCAGCGCCGCCTTCTCCGGGCCGCGGAATCCGGCGAGGACGCCGGACATGTGCAGCACCCAGGCCAGCGCCCCGCCGCCCAGGACGAGCAGGCCCAGGCGCCACGGCTCGGTGGCCGCTCCCGGGATGCCGGACGCGGTGGCCCCCGCGAGCACGAACACGTAGGCCCCCGGCGGCCCGGTGTCGAGGGCCTGGCAGAGCCAGGTCGCGACGACGGCGAGGGCGGCGACGACCACGACGGTCACCCACGCCGACACCGCGGCGAGCGCCCCGAGGGTCACGACGGCCGCGAAGGCCACGGCGATCACCGCGAGCTCGACGGCCCGCGCCCGGTACGGACGCCCGCCACCGTAGAGCGCCGTGAACGCCCCGACGCTCGCCGTGAGACCGGCGGAGAGATCACCGGCCGCCCACCCGAGCACTACGACGAGCCCGGCGCACACCCCGGCCCGGACCGCGTCGACCATGTCGACCCGGACCGGCGCCAGCCGGACCAGGTCCCGCAGCCACGCCGCGGGGTCGCCGAGGGGGACGGTCACGGTCCGCATTGTGGTGGCCCCGGCGGACCTCGGGGGCGGTGGTCAGGATCGGACCATGACGACCACGGAGCTCACGAGCGGCTGCTCGGGCCTCAGAACGTGATGAGCGGCTTGATGATGCCGTCGCGCTTGTGGGTCATCATGTCGAAGGCGTCCTCGACCTGGTCGATGGGGACCCGGTGCGTCGTCATCGGCGTCGGGTCGATCTTGCCGTTGACCATGAGGCGCATCAGCCGCTGCATCCGCAGGCGCCCGCCCGGGCAGAGGTCGGTGGCGATCTTCTTGCCCGCCATCCCCAGGCCCCACGCGTCCAGCGGCACGGAGAGCACCGGGCCGGACTCGCCGTGGTACCCGACGTTGGAGAGCGTCCCGCCGGCCCGGGTGGCGTACAGCGCGGCCTCGAAGGTGACCTGGTTGCCGAGCGCCTCCACCGTGGAGTCCGCGCCGCCGTCGGTCAGCTCGAGGATCTGCTCGGCCACGTTGCCGGAGGCCGGGTCGATCACGACGTCGGCCCCGAAGCGCCGGGACATCTCCTGCCGGTTCGGCAGGCCCTCGACGGTGATGACGAGGCCCGCGCCCCGCAGCTTCGCGCCGAGCGTCGCCGAGAGGCCGACCGCGCCCTGCGCGAAGATCGCGACCGTGCCGCCGATCGGAATGTTGGCGTTCTCGGAGCCGATGATGCCGGTGGAGAGCATGTCGCAGGCGTAGACCGCGGCCTCGTCGGCGAGACCCTCGGGGATCGGCGCCAGGTTGTAGTCGGCGTCGTTGACGTGGAAGTACTCGGCCATGTTGCCGTCCTTCTGGACGGTGAAGCGGTAGCCGCCGAGCGCGCCGCGGCACTGCGAGGTGTGGCCGGCCTGGCAGTTGTCGCACGTCCCGTCGGGGGTCACGGCGTTCACCGCGACCCGGTCCCCGACCTGGACCGAGGTCACGCCCTCGCCGAGCTCGTGCACCACGCCGACGCTCTCGTGCCCGAGCAGGCGCCCCTCGGGCACCGGCAGGAGCCCGGCGACGGTGTGCACGTCCGAGGTACAGATCAGCGCGGCCGTCGTCTTCACGATCGCCTCGCCGGGACCGGCACGGGGGATGTCCCGCTCGACGAGCCCGACCTTCCCCGAGCCGAGGAACGCGAGGGCCTTCATGGTGTCACTCATCGGATCTCCTCAGACCGTGATGTCGAACGGTCGGCTCATCCGGCCACCGCCCAGGTGTAGACGTGCTCGCCCGCGGGCGTGGCCTCGCCGTCGACGGCGAAGCCCTCCCATCCGTTCGCGGCGATCTGGTCGCATTTCGCCCGGTACGGGCCGACGAAGTCGAGGTTGGGCATGAACACCCGAGGCTTGCCCGGGATATTCGCGCCCATGTACCAGGTGTCCGCGGTCGGGAAGAGCGTCGCGTGCGCGATCTCCTGGTTGTAGGTGCACCAGCCGTCCTCGGCCTCCTTCGTCGGCTCGATGACGGCGGCGCCGCGGGCCCGGAGGTCGGCGATGATCCGGCCGACGTAGTCGACGTGCTGCTCGATCGAGACCGGCATGTTCGAGAGCACCGACGGGCTCTGCGGACCGGTGATCGTGAACAGGTTCGGGTAGCCGTGGCTCATCAGCCCGAGGTAGGTCCGCGGGCCCTCGGCCCACTTCTCCCGCAGGAGCGCCCCGCCGCGTCCGCGGATGTCGATGCGGTTCAGTGGACCGGTCATCGCGTCGAACCCGGTGGCGAGCACGAGCGTGTCGAACGTGTACTCGACGCCGTCGGCGAGGCGCAGGCCGTCGGGGGTGATCGCCGCGATCGGGTTCGACTTCACGTCGACGAGGTGGACGTGGGGCTCGTTGAACGCCTCGAAGTACCCCGAGTCCAGCGGGTTGCGCTTGGTGCCGAAGGGATGGCCCTTCGGCACGAGCAGCTCGGCGGTCCGGGGGTCGTGGACCTTGTCCCGGATCTTCCGGTCGAGGAAGCGTCGGACGAGGTCGTTCGCCTCGGTCGAGAAGAAGATGTCGGCGTAGGAGCCGAGCCAGATGTGGAACCCGCCGCGGTTCCAGTAGTCCTCGAGCAGGGCCTCCCGCTCGGCGTCGGAGACGTCGGCGGCGCCGGACTCCTGGAGGTACAGCTCGAACCCGAAGTTCGATTCCTGGATCCGCTTCCGGATGCCGGCCCAGTCGCTCCGGCGCCCGGCCTTGACCTCCGGGTCGACCGGGCCGTTGTTGGCCGGCACGACGTAGTTGGCAGTGCGCTGGAAGACCGTCAGCTCCCGGGCCTGCGCGGCGATCTCCGGGGTCGCCTGCACGGCGCTGGCCCCGGAGCCGATCATCCCGACGCGCTGCCCGGCGAAGTCCACGCCCTCGTGCGGCCAGTGCCCGGTGTGGAAGACGGGACCCGCGAAGGTGTCGAGGCCCTCGAAGCGAGGGGTGTTCGACGCCGAGAGCGCGCCCACCGCGGAGATCACGTAGGTGGCGGTGACCGTCTCGCCGGTGTCCGTCGTGACGGTCCAGACGGTGCGGTCCTCGTCGAAGGTCGCGGCGTCGACGCGGGTCCCGAAGGTGATGTCCCTGGTGAGGTCGAACCGCCGCGCGACGTGCTCCAGATAGGACCGGATCTCGTCCGACCCGGGGTAGCGCTCGCTCCACTCCCAGGTCTCCCAGAGCTCCCGGTCGAAGGTGAAGCCGTAGATGTAGGAGTCGGAGTCGGACCGGGCCCCCGGGTAGCGGTTCCAGTACCACGTGCCCCCGACGCCGTCGCCGGTCTCGAAGACCCGCGCGCGCAGCCCCATCTCGTCGCGCAGCTTGTGCAGCATGTAGAGACCGGAGAACCCGGCCCCGATGATCACCGCATCCACCGTGCTCGTCGTGGCGTCCGTGCTTCTCGTGCTCGCCGTCATCGTCGCCGGCCTCCTGCCCAGTCCCCGATCCCTCGGGACGGTCGGCCGGACCGGGCCGGTGCGGCTTGGACGATCCGCGGAGTCGATCGGAGATCCGTGCTCGGCCGGCGGGGCACTGAGCCCGTCGTCGCAGCTCAGGAGGGCTCTCCCGCGATCACCGCCCGGATCGGATCCGCCGCGGGCCCCGTTGGACGACCGTGCGCGGCCCTGGCCCGTGACGTGGGCCACAGCTAGCGTGGGGCGCGGCCGACGTCGACGAGGTGGCGCGATGCGTGACGGGTTCATCGTTCCCGACGAGCTCCCGGCGTGGGTCCCCGGCGAGGTGACGGTCCGCAGTCCCGACGACGCGTGGGACGGCGTCGCCGTGCGCGGCTACCGGTACCGGGACTCCGACGTCGAGGTGCCGCCGATGCGGGACTTCATGATCGTCGCGTACCGACGCGGCGTCACGGAGATGCACCGCCAGCTCGACGCGGGCTGGCACCACGAACGCCTCGGACCCGGGGACGTCTCGCTGCTCACGCGGGCCGCCGACTCGCACTGGACCTGGACGAGCCCGATCGAGGTCGTGCACGTGTACCTCACCCGCGAGCAGCTCACGGCCACGTGCCGGGCGATGTACGACCGGGAGGTCTCCGACGTCGCGCTGCACGACACGATCAAGGCCGACGACCCGGCCGTGCACCGCACCGCGATGCTGATCGCGGCGGAGGCCGCCCACGGCGGGGTCGGCAGCGAACTGCTGGTGGACTCGCTCACCACCCAGCTGTCGGTGACCATCCTGCGCAAGCACGCCAACCTGGTCTTCCGCGAGCCGGACGGGTCGGCGTGCCTGACGTTCCGGCAGGAGCACCTGGTCCGCGACTACGTCCAGAGCCACCTGCACCGCAAGCTCACCCTCGACGAACTGGCCACCACGGCCGGTCTGTCGAAGTTCCACTTCGCCCGACGCTTCCGCGCGTCGACGGGCACGACGCCGCACGAGTTCGTGCTGCGACACCGGGTCGACCGGGCGCGGCGGCTGTTGCAGCGCACCAGCATCCCGCTGCCCGAGGTCGCCGCGACGTGCGGTTTCGCCGACCAGAGCCACATGAACCGGGTGCTCCGCCGGCGCCTGGGCGCCACCCCCGGCGAAGTGCGCCGACGGGCCTGACCGGCGGCGGCACCCGTCGTCGGGACCCCCGCCCGTCAGTCGCTCAGGTCGACGTTCTGGTCGATGATCGTCTGGCGGTGCGGCGTGACCCAGAGGATCACGCGCTCGGACTTGATGGCCTCGGGCGGGTAGTCCTGGCCCGTGTACTTCCGCGCGACCTCGTCGATGTGGGCGCGCGCCTCCTGGCCGGTGGTGAACTCGGTGACCTCGCCGCGGACCTCGGCGTAGCGGTACGGGTCCTTCTCGTCGCGGATCAGCACCGTGATGCGGGGGTCCTTCTGCAGGTTCTCGTAGCGCTTGCGGTGCGTCTCGGTGTTGAGCACGAGGCGGCCGTCCTTGAGCGCACACCAGAGGACCTGGTTCTGCACCAGTCCGCTGGGCAGCATCGTGGCCACGGAGGCGAAGTTGGGCCCGGAGGCCAGCTCCTCGGTCATCGGGTGCAGCTCGGGACCGTTGCGGGTGTCCGCCATCGTCGTGCCCTCCTCGGGGTCGGGTGTGCGCGCGCCGGTATGCCCGGCCCCCTCGGGCCGTCAACCGTCGCGTCGGGCGGACCCGGCACGGTTAGCGGCGTGGGGTGGCCTGCGCCGCGAGCGCGGTCAGTTGGGGGGCCACGGCGGCGGCCACCCGGTCGGGCTCGCCGAGCAGCGCGAGGTGCCGGGCGCCGGGCAGCTCGGCGACGAGACCGGTGTGCAGGCGCGCGGCGGTGGCCACGGCCTGGGTGTGGTCGAAGCTGCGGTCGTCGCCGGAGGAGAACACCGCGGTCGGGACCCGGACCTGCCGCTCCTGGTCGTCGGTGAGCCCGATGAGGGGCTGGCGGGCGATCGCGAGGAAGGCGGAGACGCCGCCGGGGGTGAGGAAGGGGGCGCGCCAGCGGTCGACGGCACGGTCGTCGGTCGGGCACCCCGGGCCGCACTGCGAGGCCACGAGGCGCCGGATCGGGTCGCGGTGGCGCACCACCGCGGTGACCACGGCCGGGCCCAGCGGCGGGAGCGTCAGCAGCGTGCGCAGGCCGCCCCCGCCGCCGGAGGCCGAGCGGTCGGCACCGAAGTAGGGGGTGCCGTCGCCGTTGGCCGCGACGACGCCGGTGACCGACCCGGGGTCGCGCAGCGCCAGCGAGAGGGCGATCGCGGCGCCGAGCGAGTGCCCCATGACGATCGGGCGGGTCAGGTGCAGCGCAGAGACGACGCCCGCGAGCTGGTCGGTGTCCGCGGCCAGCGTGTACGGCCCCTGGTGCGCGGTGAAGCCGTAGCCGCGCACGTCGTAGGCGTAGACGTCGCGGTCCTCGGCCAGGCGCGGCGCGAGACGGGAGAACACGTACGTCGACTCGGCGAAGCCCGGGACGAGCACCAGCGGCGGCTGCCCCGAGGGATGGACCGCGGGCCAGCGCTCGACGTGCGTGGCGACGCCGGCCGCGTCGACGGTGAACCCGGGCACGGCCGTCGTCACGTGGACCGGCGCGAGGTCGTCCCACGCCAGGTAGAGCCCGGCGAGCGCCAGGACGACGACGACGACCGTCACCAGCACGATCCCGGTGCGGCGGAGCCCGCGCAGCACCCGCCCCCGCACGCCCACCTCCCGCCGCCGCACCGCGTCAGCCTGGCAGGTCGGCCGTGAGGGCGCCGCGCGCACGAAGACGTCACACAGCAGGTGCTCAGGGGCGGTTCATCGCCGGCCGCCGCCGGGGTGGTCGCCGCGGTCGGGTGGGTGGCCGTGCGCTGC
>NZ_JBVPVA010000138.1:0-14086 GCF_055612215.1 Actinomycetospora sp.
TCCTCGATGCCGCCCGGCAGGTCGGTGATGCGGCCGTCGCCGAAGAGCGCCACCACCCGGTCGCACACCCGCTCGGTGAGGTAGCGGTCGTGGCTGACCAGCAGCAGCGTGCCCGGCCACCCGTCCAGGAGGTCCTCGAGCTGCTGGAGGGTGTCGACGTCGAGGTCGTTGGTGGGCTCGTCGAAGAGCAGCACGTTGGGCTCGGTCATCAGCAGCCGCACCAGCTGCAGCCGGCGCCGCTCGCCACCGGAGAGCTCCGAGACCGGCGTCCACTGGCGGGCCGCCGGGAAGCCGAAACGCTCGGCGAGCTGCGACGCGGTCTGCTCGTACTTGCCGATCGTCACCCGCTCGGCGATGTCCTCGACGGCCTGCAGCACCCGCCGGTGCATCGGCAGGTCGGACAGGTCCTGCGACAGGTGCGCCATCCGCACCGTCGTGCCCTGGACGCGTCGCCCGCCGTCGAGCTCGCGCTCCCCGGCGATCGCCCGCAGCAGCGTCGTCTTGCCCGAGCCGTTGTTCCCGACGATGCCGATCCGGTCGCCGGGGCCCACGCGCCAGGTCTGCCGGTCGACGATGGTCCGGGGCGGCTGGGAGGGCACCGTCAGCGTCGCGTCCTCCAGCTCGACCACGGTGCGCCCCAGCCGGTGCTTGGCCATCGTCACCAGCTCGACCGAGTCGCGGGGCTCGGGCACGTCGGCGATGAGCGCCTCGGCGGCCTCCACCCGGTAGCGCGGCTTCGAGGTGCGCGCCTGCGGGCCGCGGCGCAGCCACGCCAGCTCCTTGCGGGCGAGATTGCGACGACGCTGCTCGGCGGCGTCCGCGAGCCGCGCCCGCTCCGCCCGCGCGAAGATCCAGTCGCCGTACCCGCCGTCGTACTGCTCGACGTGCCCGTCGACGACCTCCCAGGTCCGGGAGGCGACGGTGTCGAGGAACCAGCGGTCGTGGGTCACGACGACGAGGGCGGTCCGGCGGGCGAGCAGGTGCGCGGCCAGCCAGCCGACGCCCTCGACGTCGAGGTGGTTGGTCGGCTCGTCGAGCACGAGCAGGTCGAGCTCCTGGACGAGGGCCGCGGCGAGCGCGATCCGCTGCCGCTCCCCGCCCGAGAGGCCCTCGACGGACGCGTCGAGACCGCGGTCCCCGCCGGGGCGCAGGCCCTCGACGACGGCCCGCGAGCGCGGGTCGGCGGCCCACTCGTGGTCGGGCACCTGCCCTCCGAGTACCGCCTCCCGCACCGTCGCCCCCCGGGGCCGCGACTGCTGGGTCACCGAGGCCATCCGCAGCCCCCGCACCGGGCTGACCCGGCCGCTGTCGGGCTCGAGGCGGCCGGCGAGGATCGAGATCAGCGTCGACTTCCCGCCGCCGTTGCGCCCGACGACGCCGACGCGGTCGCCGGCGTCGACGCCGAGCGAGACCCCGTCGAGCACGGGCTTCGGGCCGCCGAACGCGATGGCGACGTTCTCCAGGTTGACGAGGTTGGGCACGGTCCTCTTTCTCGGATCAGGCGTACATGTTGGGCCCGGGGTCGCCGGCTCCCGGTCCCCCCGCCCCCGGGCCGCGCGGCGGGCGGGCGGGGTCCCCGTCGATGACGCGGGCGCCGGGCACCGGACCGTGCGCCACCCGCACCGTGCGGCAGACCCCGGCCCCGGAGAGCTCGGCCGCCACCCGGACCGCGGACGGGCCGTCGGTGCACAGGAACACGCAGGTCGGGCCCGAGCCGGAGACGACCCCGGCGAGCGCCCCGGCGGACACCCCGGCGCGCAGCGTGCGGCGCAGCCCCGGGTCGAGGCTCACCGCCGCGGCCTGCAGGTCGTTGCCGAGCAGCAGCGCCAGCGACCGGGCCTCCCCGGACGCGATCGCCTCGATGACGGGTTCGACGCTGCCCAGGCGCTTGACGGGCGCGTCCGGCCCGGCCGCGGCGCGGAGCCGGTCCAGCTCGCCGAACACCGTGGGTGTCGAGAGGCCGTGGTCCTGCAGCGCGACCACCCAGTGGAAGGTGTGGCGCGAGAGCACCGGGACGAGGGCGTCCCCGCGGCCGGTCCCGAGGGCGGTGCCGCCGTGCAGCGCGAACGCCACGTCGCTGCCGACCAGCGCGGCGATCTCCATCAGGGCCTCGCGCCCGAGGTCCAGACGCCACAGCGTCGCCAGGGCGAGCAGCGTGCCCGCGGCGTCCGCGCTGCCCCCGGCCATGCCGCCCGCGACCGGGATCGACTTGCGGATGCCGATCCGCACGTCCGGCTCGCGCCCGACGGCGTTCGCGAGCGCGACGGCCGCCTTCCACGCGAGGTTGGACGCGTCGGCGGGCACGGCGGCCCGGTCGGCGTCGGTGACGTCACCGAGCAGCTCCACCCCCGGGGCGCCGGAGCCGATCGTCGCGAGCCCGGCGCCGCTGCCGCGCGCCGCGTGCGCCGTCACGACCGAGATCTCGTCGAAGAGGTTGAGGGCCTGGAAGACGGTGACGAGGTCGTGGAAGCCGTCCGGACGGGTCTCCCCGACGGAGAGGTGGAGGTTGATCTTGGCCGGGACGCGGACGGTGACCGGGGGCCCGACGGCGGAGAGCACCCGTCCAGGGTAATGACCGCTCCGGACCCGACGTCCGGGTGCGGGGGGCGGCGTGCCGTCAGGTGCCGGCCGGGGCCCCGTCGGGGGCCGTCGCGGCGATGGCGGCGAAGGTCCCGACGCCGAGCTGCTCACCGCGCGCGGAGGAGTCGACGCCGGCGGCCCGCAGCCGCTCCTCGGCCTGCGCCGGCGACCCGGCCCACCCCGCCAGCGCGGCCCGCAGCGACTTGCGGCGCTGGGCGAACGCGGCGTCGACGACCGCGAAGGTGGCGCGGCGGGCCGCCTCGTCCCCGAGGTCGCCGGCCGGGTGGCGGGCGAAGGCGACCAGCGCGGAGTCGACGCCGGGCACGGGCCAGAACACGCCGCGCGGCACGGGCCCCGCCCGGCGGGCCTGGGCGTACCAGGCGAGCTTGGCGCTGGGCCCGCCGTAGGCGTCCTCGCCGGGCCGCGCGGCCAGCCGGTCGGCGACCTCGGACTGCACCATGACCAGGCCGGTGCGCAGGCCGGGCAGCTCGCCGAGCAGGTGCAGCACCACGGGCACAGCGACGTTGTAGGGCAGGTTGGCGACGAGGGCGGTGGGCCCGTCGGGACGGTCCGGCGCGACCACGTCGGCGGCGCGGACGCGCAGCGCGTCGGCGGTGACGGTGTGCAGGGTCCGCCCGGGCGCCCGCGCGGCGGCCGTGGCCGGCAGGCGCGTCGCCAGCACGGGGTCCACCTCGACGGCGACCACGGCACCGTCGGGACCCACCGCGTCGAGCAGCGCGAGGGTGAGCGAGCCCAGGCCGGGACCGACCTCGAGCACCGTCGTCCCGGGCGCGACGTCGGCGAGCCGGACGATGCGGCGCACCGTGTTGGCGTCGTGGACGAAGTTCTGGCCGAGCTTCTTCGTCGGCCGGAGGTCGAGCTCGGCGGCCAGCGCGCGCACGTCGGAGGCGCCGAGCAGACGGACCGCCTGCCCGTCGCTGCGCTCGCCCTGGTCGGGCCCCGGGATCACGTCAGCCATGATCCCAGGGCCCCGTGTCGGGGAGCGGGGCGCGTCAGCCCTTCTTGCCGCAGACCGGCCAGGCGCCGTAGCCGCCGCGCGCGTCGCGGACCTTCTCGGCGACCGCGATCTGCTCGGCCTTCGACGCGAGGTCGGGGCGCGGGGCGTACTGGCCGCCGCCGTAGGCGTTCCAGGTCTGCTTGTCGAACTGGATGCCGCCGTAGTAGCCGTTGCCGCTGTTGATCGACCAGTCGCCGCCGGACTCGCACCGGGCGATGGCGTCCCACTTGGCGGTGCTGCCGATGGCCGGCTGGGCCTTCTTCGTGCCCTTGCGGATGACGCCACCGACCGGGGCCTTGGTGATCGTCGGGGCACCGGTGGCGGTCCGCCCGACCTCCTTGCCGTTGGTCAGGTTCACCGTGAAGTTCTGGACCTGCTCGCCGGCCTGGCCGGGCTGGTCGATCTTGGTCTGGCCCGCGTTCAGGGTCGGGTCGCTGATGGTCTGCATCGGCGGCGCGATCGGGGCGGTCTCGGTGACCTGGGTGACGGCGTTGCGCGTGATCGCGATGGTCGCCCCGTTGGTCAGGCCGTTCGGCCCGAGCGGGGAGACGGTGTCGGCCGGGCCCATCGGCACGCCGTGCTGGGCGAGGAACTGCTGGAGCGATGCCGCCGTCGTCGTCATCGTCTGCGGGGCGCCGCCCCCGTCGATGAACGTCACCGTCTTCGGCAGCTGCACCGAGAGGTTCATGCCGTTCGGGGGGATGAGCGCGCCCACCGGCACCGAGGTGGCGACGGCCTGCGGCGACAGCCCGATCCGCGCGAGGGCGTCGGCGACGGTGCTGGCGGTCGTCGTGATGGTCTGCGGCTTGCCGTCGACCACGAGGTTGACCTGGCGCAGGTGGTTGACGACGAGGTGGTCGCCGTCGTGGAGCTTCGCCGTCGGCGACGGGGACATCTGGTCGGCAGGGCCGACCGGGATGTCGCCGGACTCCAGCGCGCCGCCGACGGTGCCGGAGAAGGTGTGGACGGTCTGGTCGACCCCGTCGACCGTGACCGTCACCTCCTTGTCCATCGCGACCGCGGTGCTGCCACCCGCGGCGACCGCGATGAGCGCCGCCGCGACGCCGCCCTTGACCGCGAGCGAGTAGCGCCCGGTCTCGGTGAGGTCGCGCTCGCGGTAGGACGCCGGGTCCAGCCCGGCCGGGGCGGACGCCGGGGTCGGCTCCGGGGCGAGGGCCGTGGCGCCGGCCAGCCCGGTGCGCTCCTCGAGGTCGTTCCAGTCGTCGAGGTCGGGCAGGGCGTGGTCGCTCTCGGCCTCGACGGTGCCGTTCGCGGAGCCGGGCGCTGCCCAGCCCGGCCCCGCGATCGGCAGCGGGCCGGTGATGTCATCGGCCCAGGTGGGGAGCGGACCAGTGTGGTGGTGGTCCAGGTCCTGGACCGTCGTGCCGTGGCGGCGCGCCTGCCACTCGGCGGTGCTGGCGTCGAGGCCGTCCCAGCCGTCCTCGGTCCAGCGGTCCTCGATCTCGTCGAACCAGCCGGTGTCGGCGGTGGCGGTCCCGGTCTCGCGGGCGGTGCCGGCGCTCATCGTCCGGCCGCCACGAGCTCGGGGCGGGTCGTCGAGCGGCTGTGCGGGGAGCGCACCGCTGGGGAGCAGAGCAGAGCCACGGAGGAGTCCACATCAGTCGTACCTCCGGGCAGGGACCGCGTCCGGGGAGTGCTGGTGGGCCGGCCTCTGGGGGAGGTTCCGATCCGATCCCGGACGCCGGGGGTGGTCCCATCCCGGCGAGTCACAGCACGGTAACGACCCGGGTGTCAGAACCATCAAGGCGACACGAACGTGGTGCGCCGAGCGGCGGTCCCGCGACGACGAGCGCGGTCACCGGACGCACACTCGGAGTACACACGGTCACGGTTGAGGCTGTTCGGCCAGCCGGAAGACCCGCTGGGCGTTCCGGGTGGCGGCCGCGGCCAGCGCGTCCACCGGTCGGTCGCGGAGCTCGGCGAGGTCGCGGGCCGTGTGGGGGACGCAGTAGGGCTCGTTCGGCCGACCGCGGTACGGGTGCGGAGTGAGGAAGGGCGCGTCGGTCTCGGTGAGCAGCAGGTCCTCGGGGGCCTGCGCGGCCGCCCGTCGCAGCTCCGCGGCGTTGGCGTTGCGGAACGTGGCGGTCCCCGAGAAGGACATGAGCCACCCCTGCGCGGCGCAGACCCGGGTGAGCTCCGGGCCACCCGAGAAGCAGTGGAAGACCACCCCCTCCGGGGCCCCCTCGGCGCGCAGCACGTCGACGATGCCGTCGTGCGCCTCGCGGTCGTGGACCACCAGCGGGAGCCCGGTGCGCTTGGCGAGGTCGATGTGCCAGGCGAACGCCTCGCGCTGGACGTCGAGCGGCGCGCAGTCCTCCCGGCGGGTCGTCCAGTAGTCGTCGAGCCCGGTCTCCCCGACGGCCACGACGCGGGGCCGCGCGGCCAGCTCCTCGATCTCCGCGCGGGCGGCGTCGTCGAGGTCCCGGCTACGCGTCGGGTGCAGGCCGACGGCGGCGAACACCCGCGCGTCCCCGGCCGCGGTGCGCGCGGCCCAGCGCGCGGACGCGAGGTCGTCCGCCGTCGTCACCATCGCCGTGACCCCGGACGCGGTGGCGCGGTCGAGGACGGCCGCCAGCGTCGCCGGGTCGGTCGCCCCGCAGGCGTCGAGGTGGGTGTGGCTGTCGACGATGCCGCCCGGGATGGGCTCGGGGACGGGGGGCGGCACGCGGCCGTCCCCGCCCGGGTCCGACCTACCCATCGTGGGCGATGGGCGCCCAGGACGGGCCGGTCTCCCCCAGCGACGGGTCGAGCTTGGCGAACAGCGGCGTGGGCCGGGCCAGCGGGCGCCCGACCGGGATCGGGCTGGACTCCCACCGCGCCTGCTCGTGCGCGTAGTCGCCGGTCAGGACGCTGTGGGTGGTGCCCAGGCCGGTCTCCCCCGCGTCCTGGCGCGCGGGCTGCGCCGCCCAGACCCCGGTGCCGCCCAGGGCCTCGTGGACCTTCTGCGCGGCGTGCGGCAGGAACGGCGTCAGCAGCGTGTTCGCGTCCTGCACGACCTGCAGGGCGGTGTGCAGGATCGTGTCGCGCCGCTCCGGGTCGTCCTTGCGCTTCCACGGCTCCTGGTGGCTGAGGTAGGCGTTGGCCGCGCCGACCACGCGCATCGCCTCGGACGACGCCGCCTTGAACCGGGAGCGCTGCAGGTTCGCGCCCACGGTGGAGAACGCGGCCTTCGACAGGGCGAGGAGCTCGGCGTCGGCGGCCTCGGGCCGGGTCGCCTCCGGGATCGCGCCGACGTTCTTCGCGGCCAGCGAGATCGAGCGGTTGACGAGGTTGCCCCACTCGTTGGCCAGCTCGAAGTTGGTGCGCCGGACGAACTCGTCCCAGGTGAAGTCGGTGTCCTGGTTCTCCGGGCCGGCGACCGCGATGAAGTAGCGCAGCGCGTCCGGCCCGAACTCGCGCAGGAAGTCCCCGACGTAGATGACGGTGCCGCGGCTCGTCGAGAACTTGGACCCCGACATCGTCAGGAACTCGCTGGACACCACCTCGGTGGGCAGGTTCAGCGTCCCGAACGCGCCGGGCTCGCCGCCCTTGTCCCCCGCGCCGTTCTGCCCGAGGAGCAGCGCCGGCCAGATCAGCGAGTGGAAGACGATGTTGTCCTTGCCCATGAAGTAGTAGGCCGACGCCGCCGGGTCGCACCACCACTCCTTCCAGGCGTCCGGCTTCCCGGCGCGGTCGGCCCACTCGATCGAGGCCGAGAGGTAGCCGATGACCGCGTCGAACCAGACGTAGAACCGCTTCATCGGCGCGTCGTGCCAGCCGTCGAGGGGGACCTTCACACCCCAGTCGAGGTCGCGGGTGATGGCGCGGGGGCGCAGGTCCTCGAGGAGGTTGCGGCTGAAGTTCAGGACGTTCGGGCGCCAGTTGGTGCGGGTGTCGAGCCAGGCGCCGAGCGACTGCGAGAACGCGGGGAGGTCGAGCATGAGGTGCTCGGTCTCCCGGAACTCGGGGGTCTCGCCGTTGATGCGGCTGCGCGGGTTCCCGAGGTCGGCGGGGTCGAGCTGGTTCCCGCAGTTGTCGCACTGGTCGCCGCGGGCGCTGGGGTAGCCGCAGATCGGGCAGGTGCCCTCGATGTAGCGGTCGGGCAGGGTGCGGCCGGTGGACGGGCTGATCGCGCCGAGCGTCTTCTCCCCGAACACGTAGCCGTTGTGCTGCAGGGCCGTGAAGAGGTCCTGGACGACGCGGTGGTGGTTGTCGGTGCTCGTGCGCGTGAAGAGGTCGTAGGAGAGCCCGAGGCCCACCAGGTCGTCCTGGATCACGCGGGAGTAGCGGTCCACGAGCTCGCGCGGGGTGGTGCCCTCGGCGTCGGCCTGGACCTGGATCGGCGTGCCGTGCTCGTCGGTCCCGGAGACCATGAGGACCCGGTTGCCGACCATCCGCTGGTAGCGGGAGAACACGTCGGAGGGCACACCGAAGCCGGACACGTGGCCGATGTGCCGGGGGCCGTTCGCGTAGGGCCACGCGACGGCGGTCAGCACGGACTCGCTCATGACCCCATTCTCCCCGTGGCGTCGAGGTGCTTCCGCGCGGGAGCCTCGGCGTCGTTCCGAGTGAGGGGAGGTCACATCGCGCCGAACTGGCGGTCCCCCGCGTCGCCGAGGCCCGGGACGATGTAGCCGACCTCGTTGAGCCGCTCGTCGACCGCCGCCGTGACGATCCGGACCGCCGGGTGCTCGGCCCGCAGCCGCGACACCCCCTCGGGGGCGGCGACGACGCAGACCGCGGTCACGTCGTCGGCGCCCCGCGCGACGAGCAGGTCGATCGTGTGGGCCATCGAGCCGCCGGTGGCGAGCATCGGGTCGAGGACGAACACCGGGCGGCCGGCGAGGTCGTCGGGCAGCGACTCCATGTAGGGGGTCGGCTGCAGGGTCTCCTCGTCGCGGGCGACGCCGACGAAGCCCATGAGCGCGCCGGGCACCTGCGCGTGGGCCGCCTCGGCCATCCCCAGCCCGGCCCGCAGCACCGGGACGAGCACCGGCGGCGACGCGAGCTCGGCGCCCACGGTGTCGGCGACCGGCGTCGTCAGCGGGCTCTCGATCACTGGCGCCTCCCGGAGCGCCTCGTAGACCAGCATCGTCGTGAGGTCGTAGACGGCGTGGCGGAACGCGGCGCGGTCGGTCCGGGTGTCGCGCAGGGTGGTCAGCCGTGCCCGGGCGAGCGGGTGATCGACGACGAGGAGCATGCCGCGGGAACTTATCGGGGCGAGCGGAGCGACGGGGATCGAGGCGAGCGGAGGGACCGGGCCCGGGACCGGTGCCGAGCGGCGGCGGGATCCGGACACCGCCCGGATCTGGCACGCTGCGGCCGTGTTCGACGACGCATACCGCTCCGGCCACGACCGGGTCGCCGCCCTCGTGGCCGGCCTCGGCGAGATCGAGCTGGCGCGCGCCGTGCCCGCCTGCCCGGACTGGACGGTGCACGACCTCGTCGCGCATCTCGCCGGGACGGCCGCCGACGTGGCCGCGCGGCACACCGCCGGGATGCCGGGCCCGTCGTGGACCGCGGCGCAGGTCGAGCGCGGCGCGGGGCGCACGGTCGACGAGCTGCTGGCGGAGTGGGACGAGCACGCGGACGATGCCGCGCGGGCGATCGAGGACCGGCGCGTCCCCGCCGGGGTGCTGCACGACCTGCTGGTGCACGAGGGCGACCTGGTCGAGGCGCTCGGGGCGACCGCCCCGCCGTGGGACGGCTGGGCACCGGCCGCCCGCCTGGCGGTGCGGCAGGTGGTCCGGGGCATCCGCGGCTCGCCCAGCCTCGTGGTGCGTTCGGCGGGGATCGAGTGGCGCAGCCCCGACGACCCGGGCGAGCGCCGCGGTGCCGCCCCGGCCGCGTCCAGGCCGGCGCGGAGCACGGTGACGGTGGACTTCTACGAGCTCTACCGGGGCCTGCACAGCCGGCGCAGCCGGGCGCAGATGCGTGACTGGGAATGGGACGGGAGCCCGGAGCCCTGGGTGGACGCACTGCCGATGTTCGGGCCGCGCGACGACGAGCAGCCGCTGCCCGCGGCGAGCTGAACTTCCCCGGGCGCCGTCGAATACCACACGACGGCCCGGAAATGCGAAAAGCCGGTGCCCCCGATCCGGTGTCACCGGAAGGAGGCACCGGCGTTCCGGTGCTGACGGGGTCGATCAGATCCCGGGGATGCCGGGGGGCGTGGGGAGCGTGGTGGTGGTGCCACCGACGTTGAGCACGTTGCCGTTGAGGAGCTTGTTGTCGTTCAGGATGTGGCAGACGTTGGCCGCACCCACGGTCTGGGCGCCGCCGGCGACGTCGGCGAAGCCGCCACCCTTCGAGCTGTTGAGGGCCTTGATGTTGTTGGTGCAGCTGGACGAGCTGCCGTGCGAGTCGTGCGAGGACCCGTGGTGGGTGTTCGCGAAGGCCGCGCCGGTCAGCGAGCCGAGGCCGGCTCCCACGATCGCGACGGTGACGGTGGTCTTGCGGAGCATCGACATGTTCTTCCTGTTCCCCCGATGGATAATGGCGTCGACCGCTGGCGCGAGAATCCCGATCCGGCGGACGAACCAGTAACGAAGGGTTCTCCCGGGAGGTCACGGGCAAATCACGACGTTCGCCCGTTCGTGAATTCTCCCTGCTCACGGGCCAGTCGTCGCGCGCTTCCCGAGCCTGTTCCACGAATGGGTGGGAATTGCGCGGACGGGTATTTCCCCGTACACGACGAAACGGCCGGGCCACCGCACGCGCCTCAAGGACGCGTTCGGTGACCCGGCCGTCGCCGAGCGGGTGTCCGACTCAGGGGATGAGGCCGCTGAGCAGGTCGACCTCGTTGCCGTTGGCCACGGCGTTGTCGTTCGCGATGTCGCAGATGTTGCCCGCGAGCGCGGTCTGCGAGCCGCCCGCGACGTCGGCGAAGGACCCGCTCTTCGTGACGTTGAGCAGGTCGAGGTTGTTGGTGCAGCTGCTGGACGAGCCGTGGCCACCGTGGCCGTGGCCGTGGCCGTGGCCGTGGCCACCGTCGGTCGCCATGGCGACACCGGACGTGGAGGCGAGGCCGGCGCCGAGGATGACGGCTCCGATGGCGGCCTTGCGGATCATCGACATGAATCCCCCGATTTTGTCGCGTACTGGTCCGGACTCCAGCGGGAGCTCGTGTCCGGTTGGGATGACACGCCCTCAACGCCGATGGGCCAGTGGAGGTCACGGCCACGTCACGACGTTCGCCCGTTCGTGCACGGACCGGACACGACGACGGCCGGCCCCGGCACCCCCCGTCGGGGGCCGGGACCGGCCGTGACGTGCGCGAACGCCGTCGATCTAGAGCACGCTGAAGTCGTTGCCGCTCAGCAGCTCGTTGCCATCGAGGTTGTGGCAGAGGTTCAGCGGGACGATCGTCTGCGCGCCACCGAGGACGCCGACGAGGCTGCCGCCCTTGGTGACGTTCTTCGCCTCCACATTGTTGGTGCACGACGAGGACTCGTGCGCACCCGACGAGGCGTGGTGGTGGTTGCTGTGGTGACCGCCCTGGCCGCTGTCGCCCTGGTAGTCGCCCGCGAAGGCCGCACCGGACAGCGAACCGAGGCCGGCGCCGACGATGGCGGTGGTCAGCACGGTCTTGCGGAACATGGACACGCTGCTTCTCTCCTGCTCAGGCGATTCCGGGGGCGGCGACCGTCCGCGTCGGACGGGGCCTCGGTCGCGCCGACCGGGTCAGGGAGCGACCCGTCGGCGCGACCGGCTACGACCACGTGCTGATCACGACCGCCGCCCCCCGGTGCTCGGGGGCCGCCAGGAGGCGTGGCCGGGACGTGCTCGGACTAGAGGATGCCGCCGAGCAGCGCGACCTTGTTGTTGCTCAGGATCTTGTTGTTGTTCAGGTTGTCGCAGACGTTGACCGGGATGATCGTCTGCGCGCCGCCGAAGACGCTCGCGAGGTCCCCGCCCTTGGTCTGGTTCAGCGCCTTGACGTTGTTCGTGCAGCTCGAGGACGAGCTCGACTCGTGCGACTTCTGGTGGTGGCCCTCGTGGCCGCAGTCGGTCGCGAACGCCGAACCGGCGGTCGAGGCGAGGCCGGCGCCGATGATGGCGGTGGTCAGAACGGTCTTGCGGAGCGTCGACACGCTTTCTCCCCATGGTCGTCGAACGCGCGATCTCCACGGATCGCACTGAGTACCGGTCGCGACACACACGGTTGGCGCCACGACTCGGTGACTTCAACGCCTCGATCGAGTGAAGGTCACGGTCCGGTTGCGGAGATCCGGCGACGCAGGAGAGCAACGCGGCCCTGAGCAGGGGCAACGCCGAGGAGGACCACCCGTTCGGACTAGTGCCCTCCGCCATGGGCCTCCGACGCAGAACGGGCCGGCACCTCATCGGACCTCGTGTCCCGAGAGGTGCCGGCCCGTGGCTGGCGTTCGTCGGTGGGCCGTGCGGCCCACCCGGGGGCTGTCAGCCTCCGAGGCCCAGCACGTTGATGTGGTTGCCGTTGAGGATCGAGTTGTCGTCCAGGATGTGGCAGACGTTCACCGGGACGATCGTCTGCGCGCCACCGAGGACGTCGACGAGGCCGCCGCCGCGGGTCTCGTTCGCCGCCGCCACGTTGTTGGTGCACGACGACGACTTCTCGTTGTCGTTGTCGTGGCCGTGGCCGTGGTGGCGGCTGTGGCCGTGGTCGTTGCCCCAGTTGTTGCCGCTGTCGTTCTGGTAGTCGCCCGCGAAGGCGGCACCCGTCATGGAGGTGAGGCCGGCACCGACGATGGCGGTGGCCAGAACGGTCTTGCGGATCATCGACACGATGTTCTCTCCAGGGGTCCCAGGTAATCCGGGCCCGTGGTGACCGGGCCCGACTGTCACGTCCCCCTCAACGGCACCTTCCGCGGGCGAGTCACGGGGTCGGGCCCGACTTCACCCCTTCGAGGGGATCTCGGGACCGGACCTCAAGCACCCGGCCGATCACCCGGTCGGGTGACCCTCCGGACCACGCCCATGACGACCGACGCCAGCTCCGACCCGGCGTCCTCCTGCAGGAAATGACCCGCGCCGCGCAGCACGGCGTGCCCGGGGTCCTCGCCGCCGCCGGCCCCCGCGCCGCGGACGTGGGCGCGCAGGACCGGCGCCATCCCCCCGGTGATGGGGTCGGAGTCCGAGAAGGCCACCACGAACGGGCGCGAGTAGTCGGCCAGCGCCGCCCACGCCGCGCGGTTGGCCTCGGTCTCCGGGTCGTCGGGCCGGGTCGGCACCAGCAGGGGCATCGCGCGCGGGCCCGCCTTGTGGGCCTCGTCGGGGAAGGGTGCGTCGTAGGCGGCCCGGGCGGCGGGCGCGAGGCCCCGCACGCAGCCCGAGGCGACGAGCCGCCCGACGTCGAGGGTGTCCGCCCGCTCCACGGCCCGCCGGAAGCGCCACCAGGGCTCGGGCATGTCGACGTCACCGGTCGGGAGCCCGGTGTTCGCCGCGACGACCGCCCGGAAGCGGTCGGGCGCCGCGGCCACGAGCCGCAGCCCGATCAGCCCGCCCCAGTCCTGCCCGAGGAGCACGAGGTCGTCGAGTCCCAGCACGTCGAACACGGCCTCGCGCACCCACTCGACGTGGCGGGCGTAGGTGTGGTCGGCCACCTCGGCGGGCTTGTCGGAGCGCCCGAACCCGACGAGGTCGAGCGCGACCGCGCGCACCCCCGCGCCGGTGAGGGCGTCGAGCACGTGGCGGTAGAGGTAGGACCACGTCGGTTCCCCGTGCAGCAGCAGCACGGTCGGGCCCGCGTCGGGACCCTCCGGGCCGACGCCGTAGGTGGCCATGCGCACCCGCGCCGCACCCCCGTCGGGATCGGCGACCTCGACGTAGCGGGGTGGGTGACCGAAGCCCTCGACGACGGAGAAGCGTTCCTCGGGCGTCCGCAGCAACCGCACGACCCCAGCGTGGCACGCGGGGCCGCGTCGCACCGATCTCTTCACCGGTTCCCGTCCCCGAACGGCCTGGTCACCCCGGCACCCCTAGGGTGACGCCGCACGTGATCACCCCGCAGGAACCCGGAGGCCGACCGTGGCCCAGGACATCGTCCCCATCACCCTCGCGCTCACCGACGGGGACCTGGTCACCCTCTGGGCCCCGCGCTGGCGCGAGGACGGCGAGGAGTGGGAGGCCTTCCTCGGCGACGACGACCACGTCTTCGCCTTCGCCGACGCCGCCGACCTCGCGGCGTGGATCCGCACGAGCGATGCCGACGGCACGCCCCACGACCTCGCCGACCACCCGGCGTGGGGGGTGGTCGGCGGCCTGTCCGTCGACGAGCTGACCCCCGAGGACATCCAGCGCTACGACGTGATCGGCGCGCCCGAGCTCGTCGCCGACGAGCCCGACACGTGGGTGGTCGACGACCTCGCGGAGATCACCGAGATGGTCCGGTCCCTCGCCGACGTCTGCGACCTCACCGCGGTGACGGCGATCCTCGACTCCACCCCGGCCTTCGCGGCCCTGCCGCACGGCGTGGCGGCGTTCGGCGGCCGGGACGGCGCCGCGCTG